>PEUO01000122.1 GCA_002780715.1 Deltaproteobacteria bacterium CG03_land_8_20_14_0_80_45_14 | reverse complement strand
AACGTCGTTAGAAAGAGGTTTTCTTATCGTTAACAAGTTTTAATTTCCGGAGGGTTAGGAGTTATGGCAACCAAGAAATTTGCGCAGCAGCCCATTCTCGTATTCTTGATTGTTGTTGCACTAACTAGCGCATCGACAGTTGTTTCAGAAGGCAACCTAATAACAAACGGAGATTTCGAGACCGGCAACTCCACCTCGTGGAATGATGGCTGCAATTTACAGGGTGTGTCCTGCAGCCCGGCAGTCAGTTTGGTACGGGGCGTAACCAATGAGGATAGTTCTTCTGGGGCATACTCCTACAAAATTCAGATGACCAACGATTCATTGGGTGTAAACGGCTACACCAACAATATCTATCAGGAGATCCGGTCCCTGCGGTCAAACTCCAAATATATTATCTCTTTCTCGGGAAAATCCGTGGGCAACAATTCAGAGGGCGGAATTTCTGTTTGGTATTACCGGACAAACGCCGACCAAACAAAATCGTATGTATCGGGTGATGCCTTCGATCTCATAGGAATCAACAGCAATACGTGGACTCGCTATACTCAAGTGATCACCACACCTCCGTATGCGGATACGATACGAATTTTCCTGAGATTCTATGACCCACAGGCCGATAAGACCAACTTCAAATATAATGGTGCCATGTATTGGGACGACTTTCAACTGATCCCGTACCCACACGTTGACAGTGTAACACAGCCGGTAACCTTAGAGATTGATGGTGTCCATTTTGGACAGGATCCAGGGGCAGGTCGTCGTGCCGGACCCGATTACTGTGTTCTTGTGAACGACCAGGTTGTTGATGAGGACACGATCGGTTCATGGACAGACACGCAGATCAAGTTGAGTCAGCCAGTCGGCCCAAGAGATGTTGTGCGAGTGAAGAGCGGAGGACTCCGTTCAAACTTCAAGATTCTCGATTCCTCCCCCTATCCCTTTTCCAATGCTGATTCTCTTTCACTCCAGTTCAATTTCGGATCAGGGTTGGGAGTCAGTCAGATTAGAACGCCTTCAAACGGTATTGATTTCCTGGTATCAGACCCCGAAATTCAGCCGCCTCTCTATGAGATTACCCTGAAGCAAAGTCCCTTCACGGAATCGAAAACAATTCTGGGTGCAAATGAACTGAGCGACTTCTTTATAGAGGAATTTACTCAGGGTACAAGCAAAGTCTTGCAAGTTACAAGCCATCACAACGACCAAAATCTTACCGTCATCTCCACGGTTGCACTGAACCAGGACGGAGCTGAGTTCTCAATCGACGTCCAAAATACCGGCAATCTGGTTATTCAATCCGTGCGGTATCCCATCCTTGCCGCAAAGCCTTCCCTCGGAGGAGGGCCGGCGGATGAGATCGTCATACCTCATTTCGAAGGATACCTCTTGAAGGACCCAGGAGCCTCAGGATCCATCTCTTACTACCACGACCGGGACCATCCTGGCGACATGTCCTTGCAGATGATGGCATACTACAACACGGGCTTGCCTAATGATGGCCTTTACCTAGCCATGAGCGATACGCAGGGATACAAGAAAAGATTCGGATTCAATAGGGTTAAGAACACTAAAATACCTGAACTCGACTATATCCTTTTCTCTTTCTTACACATGACATCAGAAGCACCGGGAAACGACTTCTCCCTCTTTAGTCAAAAATACAGTGTTACCATTGATGACTTACAGGCCAGGGACGGACAAAAACTATCCTGGTATGACGCCGCTGATCGCTACAAACAGTGGGCATCCCAACAGGCTTGGGCGGTGCCTCTCAATCAGCGTGACGATATTCCGCACTGGTTCTATGATATTCGAGCCTCCATGAAGATGTATCGCTTATACAATAATCAGTTTTCAGTGTTCATGGATGCATGGAGGAACGCACTTGAGTTGCCCAGCGAAGAGATGATGATGTTCACGCCCGGCGGCCACTGGGGCGTGCGAAGCGAGCTGTCCGATGTTTCCTGGACAGGTATTGATTATTTTTTACAAGACCCTTTACTGCCACCCGACCCTGGGGACCCTCTGGCAAGAGCGATTGCCGAAATTTTGGATTCAACCACCAACACCGAAATCAACCTTAACTTGGAAGGCTTGCGATGGGACTTGTATCAGTATAGAAAACAGGACCCGGCTGACTCGTGTATGATCGCTTACCCGCCGTACGATTTCCCCGTTCAAGGTACAATGTTGTTTGACGACAGAGTTCGATTCGACAGCGAGGCCAAGAACTACAGCGTCATCTTGGAGGATCAAGCCCCCAGATACGAGTCAAACTTTGCTATAGACTCCTGGAATGCCGACACTTGCCGTTATTCATCCTTTATGTGCATTGGTAATGACTCTGAACACCTTATGGATCGGATGTTGATCGACAACATGATCGGTGGAATTAGCCGAGGTGCCAAGATCTTTGCGCTGGATGGGCTAGTCTCCGGCCGCATCGATGGCTGCTGGAATGATCCATCAGTCAATATGTATCACCCCGTTCATCCCACAGGTGAAGGCAAGTGGACCCATGATCGACTGGTTCGGTTCTTTAATGATGTGAGGCAAATGAGTGTGGATAAAGGTGTATACGGGAACTTCATCTTAGCCTTCGAAAATCAAAATGAATTATATATACCTTACCTGCAGACGTTCTGGGTCCGGCATGATGATCTGAGCAACTCACGTGCGAACAAGAAAATCGGCCTCTTCAGCTACATATATAAAAGATACCACATCGACATGGACAGGGGGCCGGGCTGGGGGGCCGGGCCTTATACCAGATGGGGATTGGGAATGAATTTCGTCAACGGGAGTCTCTTCGGGAACATGGCTTCCAGTGATATGACGTACACTCAGAACAATATATTCCCGAGTAGTGATTTCTCATTTTTCAAGAGGCTTGTTCATATACAGCGCCCCGAGATCCACAAGGGAGAAATGGTTCGTCCTCCGGCATTTTCCATCACGCCCGAAGCCGTCGAAAAGGTGATCACCGTGGGGGGACGCAAACACTTCATTGATTCGGTCCTTTCGGGGGTTTTCAAGACCGATGCTCAGTCCCTCGCATGCCTGCTGGTCAATATCAATGATGAAGGTTTGGAACCCCACGCCGTAGAGTTTACCATCACCCCAGAGTACCTTCTGCAGAGCCAGATAAGTCTTGCCACCAATCAAGTCAATATCCGGATATTGAAAAAGGGAATTGCGGGGGATGAGCAGACTTCCTACTCGGATCAGTTGCTTCCTTTCACCTGCTCTGTTTCCCTTGCAGGGGGAGAGGTTGCCGAAGTCCGCGTGGAGTACTGGGACAAGGACGGTGACGGTTTGAATAATGAGGACGAAGCCCTTCTCGGGACCGATCCCAATAATCCCGACACCGACGGCGACGCAATCCCGGACGGCTGGGAAGTCACAAACCAATTAAACCCCTTGGCGGATGATTCTTTGCTAGATCCCGATCAGGACAACCTGACAAACCTGGGGGAATATCAGATTGGTACCGACCCTAACAATCCTGACACTGACGGGGATTCAATTTCAGACGGTTCGGATAACTGTTCCCTGACAGCAAACCCCGATCAACTGAATACTGACAATGATGGTATGGGGAACATCTGTGATCCGGATGACGACAATGACGGAATACCGGATGTTTCGGACAACTGCCCCACGATCGCGAACACGGACCAGCTTGACTCCAACGGAAACGGCATCGGCGATGTCTGCGATCCGGTGGATCTCTCGGTGGGCATCACCGACACCCCCGACCCCGTGCTGCTGGGAGACACCATCACCTATACGGTCACCATCACCAACAACGGGCCGAGCGCTGCGTCAAACGCGGTGGCAATTGGCACGCTGCCTCAGTGCTTGACCCCCAGCTTGGCGAGCGGGGCTTCGCACACGTGCACAAACACGGTGACGGCATCCGGTGTAGGCACACT
>PEUO01000090.1:2484-18280 GCA_002780715.1 Deltaproteobacteria bacterium CG03_land_8_20_14_0_80_45_14 | reverse complement strand
TCGTTGAGGAAGACATCCAGAAACGACGAGGAGACGACAACGACCTTCTTTCTTAAGACGGGAGAGTTGAAAAATGGTTTCAATGGCTTCCCTTGTCGCTTCCTCAATAAAGGAGCAGGTGTTGACGATGAGAATTTCAGCCCTCGAAGGATCGGTGGTCAGGAGATAGCCCTCTTTTGAAAGAAGACCGAGGATCACTTCGGAATCGACTAAATTCTTGGCACACCCCAGGCTGACCAGGCAGACCGTTTCTTTCATTAATGAAGCATTATACCTAACAGGGAACTATTTGCCAATGGTAGCTCTTCTCACCCATAATCCGTAATTGTCATCCTGAACCATGCCCTGAATTAAATTCAGGGTCTACGATTTCAGGATCTATGGTCACTGAGGAGCAGAGATGCTGAAAAAATTTCAGCATGACGCGGATATTCTTAACGTTTCGTAATTTGATTGCGGATTATGGTTCTCACGATTTAGGCTGACAAGGGTTTATTTTGTTGGATGGGAAAGTAAAAATTAATTTTATGATATAAATGATTATGATATAAATCTTTCCGGAGGGGAATCATCCATGGAAGTCGTTGTCATAGGTGGAGGAATTGTAGGATGTCATATGGCTTATCGATTGGCGAAAGAGGGAAAGGAGGTTTTTCTCTTGGAAAAGGAGAAGGCCTTGGGAGAACACACGAGCACACGAAACAGTGGTGTGATCCATGGGGGGATTTATTATCCCCAAGAATCCCTCAAAGCCAAATTATGCGTTAGAGGTCGCCATTTGACTTATGAATTCTTGCAAAACCACGATGTCCCCCATTGGAAATGTGGGAAAATCATTGTGGCCTTGGTAGCTTCAGAATTAAAGGCGCTGGAAAAACTAAAAAAACAAGGTGAAGACAACGGGGTGGAAAACCTGAGGTTAATCGATGAAGCCGAGGTTCCGAAGATCGAGCCGAGAGTCAGGTGTTTAGCCGCCCTCCACTCTCCGGAAACAGGGATTCTTGACATGGCCGTCTATATAAGGGTTATGGAAAGGATGCTTAAAGGATTGGGAGTAACGATTGTGAAACAATGCGAGGTTCTGTCCATTGATGATCCTAATACTCTGGAAACTACCCGGGGTGAAATGGAGGCAGAGATGATCATCAATGCGGCAGGCCTTTACAGTGATAGCATTGCAGGAATGTGCGGTCTGGAGGGATACGAGATCATTCCCCACAAGGGTGATTATTATAATACGACCGAGGAGGTGATTAGAGGATTAGTCTATCCTGTTCCGGATTCTCCTCATAGCTTGGGAATCCATCTGACCCGAACTCTCGGAGAAGAGACACTGATCGGGCCATCGGCTATCCAGGTGTCCGATAAAGATGACTACGAGATTAGAACGCCCCGGGAAGAATTTGAGAAAGGGGCGCTGGCCATGATTCCTGACTTTAATGTCCATAGGATCTATCCGGGCTATTCAGGCAATCGCCCTAAGCTTTACTGTCACGGAGAGCTGCAAACAGATTTTGTGATCCAGAAGCAAGAAAAAGGAAGAGTTCATCTTATGGGAATTGAATCCCCGGGGTTGACCGCTGCCCCCGCTATCGCCGAATATGTTGCAAAGATGATAAAATGAATAATTACCGTAAATTATATCTTGTTTTAAGTATTGACAAATCTAAGTTTCGTGGTAGTTTTTCTTTTACCCTTTGGGGAGGGGAAAGACGATGGATTTGGATTACGAAGTCATTGTGGTGGGCGGAGGGCCGGGAGGATCGACAACGGCGAGGTTTTGTGCCAGGGCTGGGTTGAAGACACTCCTCATTGAGAAGGAGCGGCTGCCCAGATACAAACCCTGTGGAGGTTGCCTCTCCATCAAGACCGCTCATTTGCTCGGCTTCGACCTCAGTCCGGTTATTGAGAACTCCATCTATGGGGCAAAATTCACTTACTGTCTTAAAGATCCCTTCTTCATCGAAACCAAAGATCCAATTGCATTCTTAGTGATGAGAGATCGCTTCGATCAGCTTTTAGTCGATAAAGCTTTAGAGGAGGGTGCAGCGATACTGGAAGGAGAAAGAGTGACCAAAGTAGAAGAGAAGGCCAATGGGGTTGAGGTGGAGTTGTCGAAGGGGAAGAAATTTTATTGCAGATATCTCATCGGCGCAGATGGGGCAGAGAGTATTGTTGCAAGGTCTTTGCCTTTACCGCCGCATAGGAACGATGGAAATGGAATTGCGATAGAATGTGAGATTCCTTTTGATTCATCCATCCATTTCCCTCAAAAGGAACTTCAATTCGTCCATTTAGATTTCGGGAGAGTTCCTAATGGGTATGGTTGGGTCTTTCCAAAAAAGGAATGGCTCTCCATCGGTATCGGCGGAATGTTTAGGGAAACGAAGAAGATGAATCCTCGCCAATACTTCAATACCTTCATCAAAGGGTTGGACTATATCCCAGAAGGGAAGACAGGAAAGGTCATAGGCCATCTCCTCCCTTCTTTTTATGATGAGAACCAGAAGGTCTCACAGGGAAGGTTTCTTCTTGTGGGCGATGCTGCCCATCTGATGGATCCCCTGCAGGGAGAGGGAATTTACTATGCCATTCGAAGTGGGATACTGGCTGCCGAGGCGATTATTGAATGGAAAAAGGAGGGTATCGCTCCTTCTGATTTTTATCAAAGAGCAATTTATTATAACATCTGTGGGAACCTGAAATGGGCGCTCACTTTTTCTCGTTTCGTTTTCAGGTTTACGAAATTGGCTTATCGAACCCTGAAACGCTATCCTGAACTGGCAGAATTCTACCTCCAAGTATTAGAAGGAAAAGAAACCTATCAAGGTTTTGTGACGAAGGTTAAGGAACGGATGAAGGACCTTCTCAAGGGACGGCTGAGTGAAAAGATTAAAGAGGCAATGGCAAGGACGTGAGGATTTGAAAGCAAAAGTGAGAAAGATTACTCTTCTTTTGGAAAAGCAATATGGCATTCCAAAGAGAAAGCATTCGGGGAATCCTCTCGATATTCTCATCGAGACCATTCTTTCACAGAATACCAACGATCAAAATCGAGACAGAGCCTATCAGAGATTGAAAACGCGGTTTCCCCGCTGGAAGGATGTCCTCGAAGCGAAAACGAAAAACATCATTTCAGCCATCCGATCTGCTGGTTTGGCTGAACAGAAGTCAAGGCGGATCCTGGATATCCTCCGTTGGATCAAAGAAGGGGAAGGAAGATTGAGCCTTTCATTCTTAAAAAAGATGGATTCCGAGGGAATCAAAAAGACCATGAGCGCTCTTAAAGGGATCGGTCCCAAAACCGTTCACTGTCTCCTTCTCTTTGGTCTTGGAAGAGAAGCCTTCCCAGTGGATACTCATATCCTTCGGATTGGAAAGCGTCTCGGTTTCATTCCAGAAGGAATGGGTGCAGAAAAAGCGCATCCATGGATGGCGCCTCTACTTCCAAGGGGCAAGTCTTTGTCACTCCATCTCAACCTCATCCGATTTGGAAGATCCGCCTGCAAGGCGAAAAACCCTTTATGTGGCATCTGTTTTCTTGGAAAGGAATGTCTTTATCCAATTAAATGAATACCCCCCTTCCCCCATTTGTTAAAGTAGTGGCGGCTCTCAGTGGCCGCCTAATTTGGCCTGACTGCCGCAGGCAAGGAGCCCACAGAGGGGCTCCCCTACATTTTTTACTCAATGAAATGGATAATCCCCCCTCTCCCCCCTTTAATAAAGGGGGGTTGGGGGGATTTGGGATTGTTTTATAAGATGCGACATTTAAAAGATCTTCTTAAGAAACTCCTTCATATCGAAGACACCCCTGAACGAACGGCCCTGGCCTATTCCATCGGTATCTTCTTGGGATTTTCACCATTTTTAGGTTTTCACACCCTTGCTGGATTGGCGATTGCTTTTCTATTCAGGTTGAACCGGGTGGCCGTTCTTTTAGGAGTTTGGACAAACACTCCTTGGTGGATCGTTCCCTATTATATGATTGCCACATGGGTAGGGATGTGGGTGACGGGATTTTGGATTGACTGGGCGACACTCAACGAGATTTTCCAATTGGGAAAAGATCAAGGATTTATGAGTTCGGATTTTTGGAATCGTATCGCTTCCCAATGGGGTCTCCTCCTCTCTCTCGGGATCGGTTCATTGATTCTCTGCACCCTCCTCAGTTTAGTCGCCTATCCTCTCTCTCTGAAATGGATTCGATTCTACCGGTCACGCCTAAAATGATGATTCGCATAGAGCAAAGCGTCCAAAAAGTTTAAACGCTATACTGTGAAGAGTTTGTCATTGGGGGCTTACCCCAACTTGACACCTTTGCCACTTTAAATGGAAAATGAATAGATATGGATGATTGGGCAAAAGGAAATGTCTCTTCTATTGGTTCGTGGTTCGATTCTGAACCATGGAGGAAGTGGAAACGTATTGGATTGACCAGTCTGGCGGGTTCTTCCAAGGCCTACCTTTTATCTCATTGGAGAAAAAAGGCGAGGGGGCCCATGCTGGTCGTCGTCCCCCACCTGAGCAATGCTGAGACCCTCCTGGAAGATCTCCATTTTTTTATGGATGAGCCGGAAGTTCCACCCCTTCTCTTCCCTCAATGGGAAACCCTTCCTTATGATGAAATTCCTCCTCATCCTGAAATCGTCAGGGAACGGGTCAGAGTCCTTTTTTCCCTTCTAAAGGAGGAGGGGGTCATGATCGTCTCCTCCGTCAAGGCTTTGATGCAGAAGGTTATGACTCCGGCCGATTTAAAAGAATCTGTTTTCTCCCTTTCTGTAGAAGACGAGGTAGATCGCGACCGATTGATCAATTTTCTTCACGAAGGAGGATATACCTCAGCGAGGATTGTCGAGGAGAGGGGGGATTTTAGCGTCCGGGGGGCGATGATTGATATCTATACTCCCTTCTATGAAGAACCCCTTAGATTGGAATTTGATGGAGACCGATTAGAGTCCATCCGCCGATTCGAGACAGAGACTCAGCGTTCTCTTCCGCAGGGGATGATGGAAAATGTCGTCCTTCTCCCCGCGAGGGATATTTCGAGAGACTCTTCTGTTCAACCGATGAGGACTCTTCTCGATTATCTAAAGGGGAATGGAACCATCTTTATTGAAGAGGGCGACGAGGTGAAGATGGAGGCCCAGGCCTTTTCTCATCTGATCAAAGAACATTATGAGAAGGCCTTGTTAAAAAAGAGGTCCGTGACTCCGCCGGAGACGACTTATCTCAGTGATGAAGAGGTCTCGCTTTGTTTGGAAAGATTTCAAGCAGTCTATCTCCAAGCAGGCCCCCTTGCCCCTTCCCCATGTCAACAAGTTTTTTCTTTTGAGATGGAGACCAATGAAAATCTACAGAGGGAGATAAAAGCTGTCCTCTCTGCGAAAACCGGTTTCCAAGAAACTTCTCCTTTTTCAGTCCTCTTGAAAAACCTTCGTGACTGGCAGGAAAAAGGAATAGGAGTCTTCATCGTTTCCCATAATCCAAGTCAGGCTGAGCGATTGAGGGACCTTCTCTTCCAATATGGAGTGGAACCACGACTGGAAAAAGCGAAAAGGTTCAGAGAGGCCCTTGATCAATCCGAAGAAGGACTCGTGCTTCTTGTCGGTTCCCTCTCCTCAGGGTTTCGAACCCCCAAGGAGGGATGGGTGATTCTGACCGAAGAGGAAATCTTTGGTGAGAGAAGGAGGCTTGCTGAAGGAAAGGTTCGGACTTCTATCGTCTCTACTTCATGGCAGAGAAGGAGCCCGACCCTCTCTGCGTACAGTGAACTTCGAGAAGATGATTTCATCGTCCATGTCGACTATGGAATAGGTTGTTATAGAGGACTGAGGCATTTGAAGATTTGGGGAGTCTCGAACGACTACCTTCTCTTAGAGTATCAAGATGGAGATAAACTCTATCTTCCTGTGGACCGGCTCAATTTAATTCAACGCTATATCGGAGGGGATGGAAAATCCCCCAGACTTGATAAACTGGGAAGCAGTTCATGGCAGAGGGCGAAAAAGAGGGCGAAGGCTGCTGTTTCAGAGATGGTAAAAGAACTCCTCGACCTTTATGCGGCCAGACGGGTCTTTGATGGCTTCAAATTTCCTCTTTTAGATCAGTTCTATAAAGAGTTTGAGGCCACTTTTGAATATGAGGAAACCCCGGATCAGATTCAGGCGATTGATGAGGTGATGAAGGACATGGGCAACCCCAAACCCATGGATCGCTTGATCTGTGGAGATGTTGGATATGGTAAGACAGAGGTGGCCATCCGGGCTGCCTATCGTGCCGTGATGAACGGAAAACAGGTCGCCATTTTAGTCCCTACCACGGTTCTGGCCCAACAACATCATCAGACCTTCTGCGAGCGATTCAAGATTTATCCGGTGGTGATTGAGGTATTGAGCCGATTTAAAAGCCCCCGGGAGCAGAAGGAGATCCTTCGACGGCTGAAGGAAGGAAAGGTGGATATTGTGATCGGGACACACCGACTTTTGCAGAAAGATGTGTCCTTTCGAGATTTAGGACTAGTGGTGATTGATGAGGAGCATCGATTTGGCGTCTCCCATAAGGAGAAATTAAAGCAGATGAAAAAATTAGTGGATGTGATCACGCTCACAGCAACCCCTATTCCAAGAACACTCCAAATGGCTGTCTCTGGAATTCGGGATCTCAGTCTCATCCAGACCCCCCCTGAAAATCGTCTGTCGATTCGGACTTTCGTGATTCGTTATGATGATGAAGTCATCCGAGAAGCCATCCAGAGAGAATTCGATCGAGGAGGTCAGGTCTTCTTCGTCCACCATCGTGTTCAAAACATCCATACCCTGGCCAGCCATTTAAAGCGGCTTATTCCAGAAGCCTCCCTGGCCATTGCCCATGGTCAGATGAAAGAAAAGGAATTGGAGAAGGTGATGCTCCAATTCGTCAGGAAGGAAATTAATCTTCTCGTTTGTACCAGTATTATCGAATCCGGTTTGGATATCCCGACCGCCAACACCATCCTGATCAATCATGCAGAAGGTTTTGGTCTGGCAGACCTCTATCAAATTCGTGGCCGAGTTGGCCGGGGGAGCCATCAAGCCTATGCTTATCTTATCATTCCGGGAGATCTCATTCTTTCCAGGGATGCCATGAGAAGGCTCCGAGCAATTCAGGAATTGAGCGAGCTGGGATCCGGATTCAAACTCGCGATTCAGGATCTGGAGATTCGGGGAGCGGGGAACCTCCTCGGGCCATCTCAATCTGGACACATCACTGCCGTGGGATTTGAACTCTACACCCAAATGATGGAGAAAGCGGTCAGGGAATTAAAAGGCGAAGAAGTCATAGAAGAGATCACTCCAGAAATTCACTTCCATCTTCCCACCTTCATTCCAGAGGCCTATGTGGAAGATGCAGGAGAACGATTGAGCCTCTATCGAAGGCTTTCTCTTTCTCGTTCTGATGAGGAAGTAGGAATGATTCGAGAGGAACTGGCCGACCGATTTGGAAAGATTCCTAAAGAGGTGGATCATCTCCTGGAAGTGATCAAGGTGAAAATTCTCTTGACGAGATTGTCGATCAAAAAGTTTGAGGAGACCCCTTCTCAATTTATCCTTACTTTTGATGAGAGGACCCGGGTCTCTCCCCAGAGGGTAGTGGAGTTTGTGCATGAAGGGGAGGGTAAATATCGATTCACCCCAGACTCTAAATTGGTCATTCAAGGATGGCCTGATGCAAGGGGAGATCCCTTTGGGGCGGCCAAAAAGCTATTGCAAGCATTGGCTTGATATGGTAAATTTCATCCTGCCCCCTTTTAACAAAGAGGGAGGAATAGGTCTACAGATAAATCCATGGAGTGAGGATGATGACGAAAAGATTGGTTTTCTTCGGGATCTTGCTCTCCCTGTCTTTCTTGTTTTTGGGCTGTCAGAAATCAAGAGAGAAGGAATTGGGGGAGAAAGAACTGGTCAGGATCAACGATGTTACTATCTCCCTGGAAGAATTCCAGCAGATGTTGGAAAAGCAACCCTTGGAAGGAAAGATGAAGTTGTTGAGTGAAAAAGGGACGAGAGATTTTCTTGAAAATTATGTGATCCCCCGAGAGGTGCTCTATCAGGAGGCCAAGAAAAGAGGTTTGGATAAGAATAAAGAGACCCTGGCGAAGGTAGAGGATGCGAGAAGAGCCATCCTCATCGAAGCCCTTATCGAAGAGGGATTGAGAGGGAGAGATGAAGTCTCAGAAGAGGAGATCCAACGATACTATAAAGAGAACCAAGCCCTCTTTACGGAACCACAGGAGATAAAGATCCGGCACATTGTTGTCAATTCGCAACCCGCTCTGAAGGAGGTGGTGACGAAACTCTCGCAGGGTGAAAGTTTTGAGAAATTAGCCTCCACCTACAATATCGGTAAATTCAAGGAAGATGGGGGAAATCTCGGCTATATTCGCCGAGGGCAGCTGGCGCCTCCTTTTGCTCAGTTTGAAGAAGCGGCCTTTTCCCTCAGAAAGAGGGGGGAGATCAGTGAGGTCGTCAGCACGCCCTATGGGTACCATATTATCCGATTGGAAGACATGCGGGGGAGCGCCTTGAAGCCCCTGAATCAAGTCAAAGAAAGGATCCGCTTTTTCCTCCAGCCGAAGAAAAAACAGGAAGCCTATCTTGAATATGTAAAAGAAGCAAAATCGAAAGCCAAGGTCCTCATCAATGAGAAGCTATGGGCTGAAGAAAAGAAAAAGGAGTCGAAACCCAAAAAAGAGAAGAAATGAAAAAATCTTCCACCTTCCTCTTTTTAATCATCCTTTTATTTTTCCTTTGGGGATGTGGCCAATGGGGAGCGGGACTCCCCGAACATATTATCGCTCAAGTCAATGAGGAACAGATCCCGATTGAAGAATTTGATCGGGAGTTTAAGGAGTTGATATTAGAACCAGGCAAGGAGGCAAAAGAAGCAGGTCTTGGAAACCTGAGGCAGGCTTATCTCGATCAGGTGATCGAACGCAAGATTCTTGTCCAAGAAGCTCGACGCTTGGGGATCAAGGTCTCTCCGGAAGAGTTGAATCAGGCCATTTCTGAAATAAAAATGGATTATCCGGGGGAAGGATTTGGAGAGAAATTGGGTCTTAAGGGAACGACTTTGGAAGAATGGAAAGCTCGGCTGGAAGAAAAATTATTAGCGGAGAAGGTCATCCGGAGCGCTTTTCATTCCCCAGAGAAAATTGATGAAAAGGAAGTCCTTCAATATTATGAAAATCATCGGCCCTCCTTTCAGATTGGCCAGAAGGTGAGGGCGCGTCAGATCGTTGTGGCAGATGGGGAGGAAGCGATCCAGATTTTGAAACGGCTGAAAAAAGGAGAAAGCTTCGAGAAGGTGGCTAAGGAAAAATCCCTGGGGCCTGAGAAGGCTCAGGGTGGGGATTTAGGTTATTTCAGCCAAGGGGAGAAGCCAACCGAATTCGACCATGTTTTTAATATGGAGGTGGGCGCGATCAGCGAGGTGATCAAAAGCCCTTATGGGTATCATATTTTTAAATTGGAAGAGAAAATCGAACCCCGGCAGATTCCATTTGAAGAAGCCAAGTTAGGGATTCTCCAAGAGCTTGGGCAAAAGAAAGGGGAGGAGAATTATCAGAAGTGGTTTAAAGGCCTCAGAGGGAAGGCGAAAGTGAAGATCAACAAGAAATGGCTCAGGTCATAAAAGGGAGAAGCGAGAAGATGAAAAGGTTCTTTTTACTATTTGGGTTCTTTCTCTTTTTCTACGGACCGATCTCATTAAGTGAGGCGGTCGTTGATCGCGTGGTGGCTGTGGTCAATCAAGAAATTATCACCCTCTCCGAAGTTGAAAAGTGGATCAACCCTCTGAAAGAAGAGATCGTGGCCGAGGATCGTTTGGAGAGACAGAGGAAAATGCAGGAGATTTGTCGAAAGGTATTGGAGAAGCTGATTGAGGAGAAATTGATTGACCAGGAAGTGAAGAAATCTGGAATCAAAATTTCCAGCAAAGAGATAGGAGCCACTCTGGAGGAAGTCAGACGGAGAAACGCTGTCACCCAAGAGGATTTAGAAAAGGCGTTAGCCGTCGAAGGTCTGACTTTAGAGACTTATAAAAAGCAGATCGAAAAAGGCCTCCAGCGCCAAAAGTTAATCAATTGGTCAGTGAAGGTCGAAACGAAGGCTGGAGAAAAAGAATTAAGGGATTTCTATCAAAAGAATATCTATCGGTATCGAACCAATGAAACCTATCGACCCAGCCATATCCTATTCGTCATTCCAAAAGGGGCCACACCGGAGGAGATTCGGGAAATTAGGAAGAGGTGTGAGAAAGTCTTAGAAAAAGTTAAGGGGGGAGAGGATTTTGGGGAGATGGCCCTCCTCTATTCAGAGGATTCGTCGAATAAAGGCCGGGGGGATTTAGGTTATTTTAAGAAGGGAGAACTCCTTCCAGCCTTTGAAAGAGAGGCGCTGCGCCTCAAGGTGGGTGAGGTGAGCGGGGTCGTTCGAACGGAATTTGGTTTCCATATTATTAAACTCCTCGATCGGAAAGGGGCAGACCCTCTCCCCTTTGAGGAGGTTAAAGAAAAAGTTCAGGCGGATTATTATGAAAGTGAGATGGAAAAGGCCTTTAGACAATATCTCGGCACTTTGAAAGAAAAGTCCGTCATCGAAATCAAACTTTAAATTTCCATTTTCTCCCTCTCCCCTTTTGGGAGAGGGCGGGGGTGAGGGAGTGGTGACTTGAAATTGTGAGTGTTATTCCATAAAGCCTATTCTCAAAAAGAATGGGCTTTTTTGTTTATTTGGTCAATAAAACACAATCTTAAAATTAAAAGATTTGTTGATACAAAGTATGGAATCCATCCTCAAAATTGGTGATAAGGTCAGAGTCGGGGACAAAATAGGTAAGATTATACGGCTCAATCAAAGGGATAGTTCAACCATTATCAAAGTTGCTTTCGGCGAAGGCCCTGCAAAAGACTTCGTTTACCCACCCACTAAAGCAGAGAAAATCCTCTCACCAATTGAACAGATCCAAAACAATAAATTTGACTCTCCCATTCATTTTGACCTCCATTATGAGGCAATCCGTCTATCTCTTGCCTATGCCTACGACCATCTCCTCTTACTTTCTTTTACGAGAACAAACTTGGAACCCTACCAGGTGGAATTTAATAACGAGATTCGAGATGCCTCTTTATGCGATGTAAATAAATTCCTTCCAAAAATTGAAGACTTGCATCATAATGCTTACAGTGCAGCCCTTCAGAAGGCAAAAGATTTCTGCACCTCCGTCCAGATGAGAAAGAGTCGGGAGATCAATATCAAGAGGGAGGATGCGAAAAATTTTTTTGATCGGAGAATCAAAGAGGAGGAAGAAAGGCTCAAGGATTATAGGCTCCGGCAGTCTTTAGGAGAAGATATGGCAATCGCTATAAGAGGGTCAGAGAGGAGGATCGAAGATTTGAATGATGAACTTAAAAAGGCCCTTGACCGCTTTGAAGAAGAGGAACTGGTTATTGAAAGGAATCCCGAATTATTTTCAGTCGCTATCATCATGGCAAAGGGTAAATCATGAGACCTCATCGCAATAGAGGATTGTTCTCTAACTACTATTTGGATGAACTTCTCCCAGAAGAGGAAGAATTCAAGGCTCCCATTTCTGAGGTTGAAGGTGTCTTTGAAAAGGTAAAGGGGATTTGGGACAGGGGCAGATTTGAAGCAATAAATGAGGACCAGCTAAGAAAACATTTTCTGGATAAGGTTCTGGATTACCTCGGGTGGGTAGTTGATGTTAATGCTCCCGTTCCCTCAGGTGAATGGTCTAAGAGGCCTGATTATGCTTTCTTTCTAAATAATGAGACTTTAAAAACTGCACAGAAAGGGAAAAAAGATGACTACTTTAAGAAGGTAACCTGTATTGCCGAGGCCAAGCGACTGGGAAGGCCTCTCGACAGAAAACTTAAAACGGAAGCTGACCCTTTCGAAGTTCAAAACCCATCACTTCAGATTAGCCGGTATCTATGGCTTACTGGTGTAAGGTGGGGGATTCTTACCGATGGGAAATATTGGAGGCTCTATGAACGTGAGACTTCAAAGAGGCTTGACATTTTCTATGAGATTGAGCTCGAAAATCTTATAGAATCAGGCACCCCTGAAGATTTCCGATATTTTTATCTTCTCTTTCGTATGGATGCCTTCCCTAAATTCATAGAGAAAGTTTACAAGGGAAGTGTTGACTACGCAGAAGAAGTTGGGGGGCAATTAAAAGAGAATATTTATCAAGCCCTAAAAACATTGGCCCAAGGATTTCTAAAAACTCCCGGGAATGAGTTATCAGAAAAAAACCTAAAAGAGATCCACGACAATTCCCTCATCCTGCTTTATCGACTTCTTTTTATCTTCTATGCAGAGCACCGTGAACTTCTTCCCCTTGGAGTTAATAAACTTTACACCGAGTCATACAGCCTGGATGCTTTTAAAAAGGAAGTGGCGAATAAGCTCGATAAAAATGAGCCCATTGCCGCCTCAACATCTGGATATTGGAATAAACTGAAAGAGTTATTTGAAATCATCAATAAAGGAAACAGAGAACTTGGCGCCCCTCCTTATAACGGTGGATTATTTGATCCGGAAAAGCATAGCTTTCTTGAAAAGTACAGGATAGGTGACCTCTATGTGGCGAAATCGATTGATCTCCTGTCCCGCTCGAGAGATAAGGCTTACATCGATTATGGAAGCCTTGAAATCAGGCACTTAGGTTCCATCTACGAAGGACTTCTCGAATATAAGCTGAAAATTGCAGATCAAGACCTCGTTGCGATTAAGGATAAAGGCAAAGAAGTCTAT
This sequence comes from Deltaproteobacteria bacterium CG03_land_8_20_14_0_80_45_14, assembly GCA_002780715.1. Lineage (GTDB taxonomy): Bacteria > Desulfobacterota > BSN033 > BSN033 > UBA1163 > UBA1163. The sequence goes on along the minus strand of PEUO01000090.1, from coordinate 5,465 downwards.
GTTCCTCTCTCGGAAGCTGAGAAACAAAAGAAGACAATAAGAGAAGACGAGAAGGTTCTTACTAGAGAAGTTTATCTTGTTACGGACAAAGGTGAGCGTAAAGCCACAGGCTCTTATTACACACCTGGTTATATCGTTAAATATATTGTTGAAAACACACTTGGACCATTAGTGGAAGATAAACGGAAAAAGATTTCAGAAAAAATCAATGAGCTTAAGGGAAAGCTCAAAGGTACAAAGGGTTTAACCAGAGAATCCTATGAAAAGGAACTTAGAAAGGCCGAAGGCAGCCTGATTGATGAGATTCTCTCTTTAAAAGTCCTTGATCCTGCAATGGGCAGTGGGCATTTTCTGGTTGAGGCGACAGATTTTCTGGCAAGAGAACTTCTAAAGGTCTTAAGCGGAGAGCCTCTCGAGGAACATACAAAAGAGTTTGTGGTTAAAGAACCCCATGAGCATTACGGTATAAAAGAACCAGAAGAAGAGGATATAAGATGGGCAAGACGTGAAGTTGTGGAGAGGTGCATTTTTGGAGTAGATTTAAATCCAATGGCAGTTGAATTGGCCAAGCTCTCTTTGTGGCTTTACACTGTAGCAAAAAATAGACCCCTTAATTTCCTTGATCACCATTTGAGATGTGGGAATTCGCTCATCGGAGCAAGGATAGATGATTTAGCAAGTCTTCCCGAATTTAAAAAGAAAAAGGCAGAAGGTGGCCCTGTTCAGCTTGGACTATTTGAAAGTATTTTCAGAGAAAAGGTTAATATCCTCCTTGGAGCTTTTGCCCAGATTGAAAAGCTTCCTTCAGATACTGTTGAAGACATTTGGATGAAAGAAAAATTTTACCAGGAATTCAGAAAAATTGTCTCTCGCTTTCAGGATGTGGCAGATGTTTGGGCCAGTACTCATTTCTTAAACGATGTAGATTTTGGAAATTATCAGTGGCAACGTCTCCAAAACAACCTGCGTTCAGTTGATGAAGAATGGAAAAAATTAGGCCAGGAATCCTGGTTCAAAAAAGCCAAAGAGATTGCAAATGAAAAGGGTTTGTTCCACTGGGAACTTGAATTTCCTGAGGCCTTCTTTGAAGGACACCAAAGAAAGGGAAATCCAGGTTTTGATGCGGTGATCGGAAATCCACCTTATTATACTTTGACCCTTGGTAAGCGCCAGAAGCAGGCAAGCGAACAGGAACTGGCTTATTTTGGAGTATCTTATCCTCGCGCAAGTGAATATAAGGTGAATACATTTTCATTGTTTTGTGAAAGAAGTCTTACTCTGGTAAGACGCACCGGGAATTGGAGCTTTATCCTACCAAACACTTTTCTAACAAACTATTATATGAAAAACCTGAGAAGTTGGATTATATCTGATTTCTATTTGTACCGATATATAGATCTTAGGTTTCGTGTTTTTGAAGAAGCCGAAATCGGGGGTAATACTTTAATTTTTGTTAAAGCACTTTCTGGAAAGGGAACAGAACTTTTTGCACACTTTACCACTGCAAATTGCAGGGAAGATCTATCTTTGAAATCTCTATCTCGTATGCCTCAATCAATCTATTTGGAGATGCCATACAACAAATTTCTCACTGACCCAAACATCATTGCGCTTCTAAGCCATATTTTGGAAAAAGGTAGAAGGCTTGGTGAGGTTGCGAAGATATATCAGGGTATTATAACCGGGGATAACAAGCGGTTCCTTGCAAAAGAAAAAGTAAGTCCTAAACACGAGAAAATTCTTCGGGGCGAAGACGTTGAGCGATATAGCCTAGGTTATGGTGGCTATTATGTGTTATATGAGCCAGAACAACTTTGGAGCAATACTGCGCCAGATATGTTCCTGGTGCCTCTTAAAATTGTGAGTCGCCAAACAGGAGATAATTTAGTTGCATCGGTAGATTTTGAGGAGTTTTTTACATTAGATTCCACTCACGTTATACATCCAACCTGTGATTCATTTTATTTTCTAACATTGTTCAATTCACGACTATTGAATTTCATTTATCAAGAAGTTGTTCCTGAGGTGGGGAAGACCTTCGCTCAAGTTAAAACCATTAACTTAAAACAACTCCCAATACGTCAAATCTTTTTTGTCACACCAAAAGTAGAACGGGACCGATTGGTCAAGGACGGTAAAAATCACTATAAGAGGTATCTTGAAACCGGGAAATCCGATGCAATTCTTTATTTCATTGAGTCGAGATTAATTAAGGAGCATAAACCAGATGCGGAACTTATCAAAAAGCAAAATGCAGATCCACTTTACAAGAATTGGCAAATCCCTGGAGGTGGTTTGTGGGAGCAGTCAGATGTAGTTCATGATACTCTGGCATTTCTTGCAGAGCAAATGATTGAGATGAACAAAGAGAAACAAAAAGAGATTAAAGGATATCTTAAATGGATTGAGAGTCAGCTAAAAATTCAATCAGACACTGAGGGAAATACAGGTATTGAAGCCCTTACTGGAAGAACGCAGATCAAAAACTATTTGGGTGACTACCAGAAAGTTGAAGATTATCTTCCATTTGATGAATTTTGGAAAATTCTGGAAAAGAATAAAAACAAAATTGAGATTACCCTCAAATCCAGAGAGCTTTACGAAAATATCAAATCGGAATACGAAAAATCCCTGTCGAAGCTTTTACCGCTTAAAGAAAAACTCCGCAAAACCGACTGGCTCATCAACCAAATTGTCTATAAACTTTATGGTTTAACCGAGGAAGAAATAAAAATCGTCGAAGGAGGAAGTTAGATAGGTGAAATAATTTTATTAAAATAGGCACACTTCCCAATTTTTAGAAGAAGAGGATTTTGAACACACTGACAGAAATTATTGATTACATTCGATAATAATAAATCGAGTGACAAAGGAGAGCATTTTTATGAATAATGCGAGATTGCAGTTGAAGAATGTGGGGCAGATTCAAGACGCAGATGTTGCGTTCGGGGATCTTACCGTCCTTGTTGGACCCCAGGCAA
>PEUO01000090.1:0-2407 GCA_002780715.1 Deltaproteobacteria bacterium CG03_land_8_20_14_0_80_45_14 | reverse complement strand
ATGTATGGCGCATTGGAGATAATAGCAGTGCTATCATATACAACGGTGAACCGCTTGAATTATCCACTCTCATACAACGTCGAAGAAGAAGTAAAAAAGAATCCCTGTTTTTTATTCCTGCCCAGAGAGTATTGACACTTGGAAGAGGGTGGCCACGTCCCTTTTCTGATTATGGGGCAAGCGACCCATTCTCTGTCCGTGATTTCAGTGAAAAAATCCGCTTGCTGATGGAAACCGGATGGGGTCGTGGTGAAGGAGGTGAAATTTTTCCGCAAACTCGCCGTCTTAAGAACGAACTCCGAAAGATACTGGATCGCACGGTATTTCATGGCTTTGGGTTGCGTGTGGATACCTATGGTTCACAGAAAAGACTCGTTCTCAAGGCTAAAGGGGCTGAGTCTACATTGCCTTTTATGGTGTGGTCTGCCGGACAGCGAGAGTTTGTGCCTTTATTGATGGGATTTTACTGGCTTCTTCCTCCCACCAAGGTATCCCGTAAGCAGGATGTCGAGTGGGTTGTCATCGAAGAGCCAGAAGCCGGCTTACATCCGAACGCTATTTCTGCCGTTTTACTGTTGATCCTGGATCTTCTTGCAAGAGGCTACCGAGTTTGTCTTTCAACGCATTCGCCCCATGTCCTCGACGTGGTATGGGCATTAAAGGTAATACGGGAGCATCAGGCGCCTTCGATTAAGATTCTTGATCTCTTCAATACGCGAAAAACCGATCCCATGAAGGAAATGGCAGATGCGGTTCTTGGAAAAATCGCGTGTGTGTATTATTTCGATCAGAAAACGGGTCGGACTCATGATATTTCCGGCCTGGACCCGGGTTCAGAGGAGCCATCTGAGGCGGGATGGGGTGGGCTCAGTGAATTCAGCGGACATGTGGCCGATGTGGTGGCAAAGGTTGTCAACACTCAAGGATAAGTAAATCATGAGATTTCAAGATACAGTAGCCAACTCAAATGGCGTGAGAGATTGTTACCGAGCCGGACTCCAAGCACTGCTGGAAAGAGACCGTAACAGATTGTCGTTTAAAGATCCTCGGAAAATCAGCGGCAGCCTGAATCTCGATGCTGCGGTAGACGGGTTGTATCGTGACCAACCGCGCTGGGACTATGGCATTGGTATTAAGAAGACGGGATCCACAGATGAAGCAATTTGGATAGAAGTGCATCCCGCAGATGCAAACCAAGTGCAAAAATTGATTAACAAGCTTACCTGGCTCAAGAACTGGTTAAATAATAGGGCAAAGGATTTGATGAGTATAACAGAGAGGGATTCCCCTTACATTTGGGTTTCATCTGGACATGTCTCATTCCAGCAAACAAGTCCTCAGGCAAAAAGACTTGCATTGGCGGGAATAACATTTCCCCGAGAGTATTATTACCTCCAAACGAGATGGAGAAAATCATAGAGGGAGGGTCAACCCTTATAGAAAGGGTCGAGGGTAGGCTTAAAAAATTGAAATTCGGTGTCATCCATGAAAAAGTTTGCCCCACCAAATGCGGAGTGCTGATTGCGGAATTGGGAGTGAAAATGAGAAGTAATCCTAAATTTAATTGGGGACAGGTTTTAATTTCTTACAATGAGCGAATTTGAGCAATTTTCCAATCAAATAGAAATTCTTAAAGCCCTTTTCAGATTAAGAGGCGGGGAGCTAATCACAGAAAGTCTGAAACGTATGGAACAGATTTTTCAAACTACGGAGCGGAAGTGGCGGTGTAACTTAAATAGGTTAAAGAAAGTCAAATATCTTCTTATTGCAGAAGCTCCTCCGTGGTCTGAAGATGGGGAAATCAGATATTTTTACAACACCTTTCAACCACCGTTGGCAAATAGAATTTGGCATGCTTTTTTCCCTTCAAAAATTCTTCCACAAAACATAGATATTGCTCTAACTGCCCTTGGTGAGCAAGGCTTTTTGCTGATCGACACTTTACCATTTTCAATGAAATATTCTTCACAATTTAGGAAGAAGCCTCTCTATAAGAAACTTATCAAAGAATGTTTGCCATTTTTCATGAAGAAGATTAACGATCCAATGATACGGTGGGCACAAGAGGTTAGATTAGCTTTTGCTTTTAAACTCAACGGGGAAGCGATTATAGAAGCATTACCTGGTGGACTCCCTTTCCCGAATAAGCGATTGGTACGGTTAACCGTGGATCTCATTTCGGCGGACGGATCAGGCTATCCTGGCCATTATAAAATTAGAAAAATCTGGGGGTTAAATTAATTGAAACTCATCCACAAAGAAAGAGGGCTGTGGTGTCATCCATAAAAAAGTTGGCCCACTACAAATGCGGAATGCGGAATTTAATAAAATACAAATGAATGAGTTAATGGGTAATGTGTTGGGTCGTGAGTCGTAGAGCCATTGGGTTGTTGAGTACCAGCTGACT
>PEUO01000022.1 GCA_002780715.1 Deltaproteobacteria bacterium CG03_land_8_20_14_0_80_45_14 | reverse complement strand
ATTACGAGGCGATCCAATATTTTGCAACCAAAGAGAAGCCTAATGCTGTTTTAGACCTGGAAGATATTATGCAGCTTCTCGATCAAATGCTATTGTGCAAATACCGGACCGAAAACCAGCTTGCGGATAAGAGGCAGCGTATTCTTCAAGCAGCAGTTCAGGCATTTTCCGAGAAAGGGTATGCCAAGGCGACTATTGCGGAGATCGCCCACAAGGCTGGTGTAGCGGACGGAACAGTTTATGAGTATTTCAAAAACAAGGAGGATGTTCTAGTCTCTATTGCAGAAGAACATTTCAGGGAACACCTGGAACAACTTAAACAGACCTTCAGCGGTAACACACCTCCAAAAAAGCTGTGGCTTTTCGTGCTGAACCATTTTCAGCAGTATCTGGATGATCCGAATTTTGCCGTAGTCTTTTTAACCATGATTCAGTTTAACCGCCGTTTTTACCAATCACGCGCATACAAAAGCCAGTATAACTACGTGACCGAACTTGAAAAACTGATACAGGAAATCATCAATGAAGGAAGTACACCGAGTATTAACATCAAGGTTTTCAGAAATATGTTTTTAGGGGCATTTAGCCATATGGCACTCCGCTGGTTTGTGATAGATCATGGTCGAAATTTTGACAAGGCGGGAGAAATTAAAGAGGTTGCCATGCTTCTTTCAGATGCAGTGTCTGCTGGCAATCGCCAAATTAGCGGAAAACTACCATAAATGACTTAAAGGGAAGGAATACGATGGCAGTAACCAAATTCAAAAAGGGTGAACACTTGAACGAAAAGATCAGTATCAAGGCGGTGCGTAACATTCGCAGGGGCCAAGAGATTGAGGAGGGGCAGGGGATCTATCGACCGGGCGTAAAGGTTTGCCTGGAGAGGAATAGCCTGCTGACCGAGTCCTACAAAACGACCGAAGGTGAACCGGCCGTGATTCGGCAGGCCAAGGCACTTGAACATATACTCCTTAATATGACCATATATATCCGTGACTGGGAGAAAATAGTAGGAAATTATGCATCATCGCCGGATGCAGTCTTCTGGCCGATTGAGCAGAACTGGAAGTCGGTGCACAGGCTGCTCCATGGTGAGGGAAAGGCTCTGGTTGATGACGAGGGCAGAGAGAAACTCGACAGGCTTGTCGAGTATTGGGACGGAAAAGCGGTAAGTGATATAAGGAAAAGGGCGTTTGCCGGTTCCCCGGATCTTGAAAAATACTGGAGGTATGAAGGTACCATGCTGTGGTCGCAATGGTCGGACCAGGGCGTGCCGAACTATGGCAAAGCAATCACCACCGGCCTTAACGGGATTATCAGAGAAGCAGAAGAAAAGCTTAAGGAGTTAGGAACAAGCCTTCCTTCTGATTATATTCAGCAGAAAGATTTTCTGGAGGCAGTAGTCATTGCCCTGAAAGCATCAATAAAATGGGCTGAAAGATACGCTATAAAGGCAGAGGAGCTGGCAAAAAAAGAGAAGGACAAGAAGAGAAAAAAGGAACTTGAGGAGATTGCCCGTATCTGCAGAAAAGTTCCTGCAAACCCGGCATCTACCTTCCAGGAAGCTCTCCAGTCCTTCATTTTTGTACACCTTATCGGGCATCAGATTGAATTTATCACCCTTGGATGCGGCCTCCGGTTTGACATGACCATGGAACCCTTTTTCCAGAAGGATCTTGCCGAGGGTAAAATCACCAGAGAGGAAGCGATTGAGCTGATTAAACATACCCGGATCCACCTTGAGGAACTCGGCCAGATGTACTCCCCGACCACCACACAGGTTTACGGAGGGGTCCAGGTCCTCCAGTCCCTTGTCATCGGCGGTGTTGACTCCGAGGGAAGGGATGTTACTGGAGAGACAAGCTACATGATCCTCGATTCTGTCCTGGAGTTGCCCACCCTGCAGCCGAGCATTGTCTTAAGAGTTCATGACGGTACTCCTAAAGAACTTATCCTCAAGGCGATCGATGTTATCAAGACAGGTATCGGGTATCCGTCCCTTCAGAATGACAAGGCACTTATTCCTCTGATGATGAAATGGAACTGCCCTCTCGAAGATGCAAGAAATTACACCATAAGTGGATGTGTTTACCTTGATGTTCCCGGCAAGAATATCCTGCGCCGGAACGCAACCTACTTTTCTCTGCCCCGGTGTCTATGGTGGGCACTTCACCAGGGAGTCAATCCCAAAAACGGAGACCAGTACGGAGCACGTACCAAGGATCCAGCCAGCTTTGAATCTATTGATGATGTGATGGATGCCTACATTGAGCAGGTTAGATTCTTCATGGATAAACAGGTCAAGGTAGAAAATGTCACCAGAGCCATATATGCCGAACAGTATCCGCGCCCCTTTGAATCTGCATTGACCGATGGCTGTATTGAGCGCGGGCAGGATATGAGAAAGTGGCGCTATCAGGGGCGTGTCGAGAGTTTTTCAATATCCGTGGGGTTGACCAATGTGGCTGATTCGATGGCAGCCATAAAGAAGGTAGTGTTTGCTGAAAAAAGAGTAACCATGAAGAAGCTGATCGAAATCCTGAATAAAAACTGGGAAGGGCATGAGGAGTTACGCCAGATAATGCTGGCAGCACCCAAGTTTGGGAATGACGATGATTATGTAGACATGCTCGCCAATGATTTACATCACCGGACAGAAGAAGTGGTCGAACAGTTTTCAGATACATACGGTTCCGATTTTCACCTGGATGGGAGTGCGGTTTCCGCCAGCTATGGCCTCTCTCTTGACACCCCAGCCACACCGGACGGAAGAAAAGACGGAGATGGGTTTGCCGATGGGTCCATTTCCCCAATGCTCGGAATGGATGCCAACGGGCCGACCGCTGTTCTGAAATCCTGCTCGAAGATAAATACACTCCAGACCTATAATCATCTGCTGAACCAGAAGTTTCTTCCCCAGTTTCTGGAAGGGAAAAACAGGGAGATCTTTTACCACTATATCAAATCATGGGCCGATTTTGGAATCACTCATATCCAGTTCAACGTGGTAGGCAGGGAAATGCTCCTTGATGCCCAGAAACACCCTGAAAAGCACAGCAACCTGATCGTAAGGGTTGCCGGGTACAGTGCCTATTTTGTAGATCTTTCCAAGGGGCTCCAGGACCATATAATTGAAAGGACCGAACAGGCCTTTGCAGGGTAAGTAGTCATTAGGAGATTAACGGCATGAGTTCAAAAGACTCTGAAAAAAATAACAAAGGGTTGGTATTTAACATCCAGAAGTTTTCTCTTCACGACGGCCCCGGAATCAGAACGACCGTCTTTATGAAGGGATGTTCCCTGGCCTGCAAGTGGTGTAGTAATCCGGAATCAATAAATCGGAATCAAGAGATCATGACCCATAACGTGAGATGCATCGCATGCGGAAAATGTGCGGCGGCCTGCCTAATTGGGGCAATCGCCTTTACAGACAAACACAGGGAGATAGACTGGGAGAAGTGCAACAACTGCCTTGAATGTGCCAGGGTATGCCCGGCAAAGGCTATTGAACTTATCGGGCATTACATGACCGTGGAAGAAGTAATGAAAAAGGTAGAAGCTGACCGGACATTTTATGAAAATTCAAACGGCGGAATGACAGTATCGGGCGGTGAACCACTTGTTCAGCCAAAATTTGTCAGAGAGCTGTTAAAAAAATGCCAGGAAAAGGGGATTCACACCACCTTAGATACTACTGGCAACGCACCGTGGCAGAACATAGAGAGCATCCTTGAGTATGTTGACCTTGTGCTTCAGGATATCAAGCATATGGACACAGGGATGCATAAGAAAGGCACAGGTGTCGGGAATGAGCTTATACTTGAAAATACTAAAAGGATTGCTAAAAGGAAGAGGATATGGATCAGGATGCCGCTTATCCCAGGGTATAATGATTCGGAAGTAAACATCAAAAAGGTTGCTGAATTCGCATCAGATATAGGCGCGGAAAAGGTGTCGGTGCTGCCATACCACGAGCTGGGGTCATCCAAATATCCGGACCTAGGCCGAGTCTATCCAATGCAAGGAACCAAGCCTCCTGAGAAGAAGGTTATGGAAAGGGTCAGAAAGACAATAGAATCATATGGGTTGAAGGTTGAAATCGGGAGGTAGAAAAATTCCAAGAGTTCTTAAAGGAGGATAAA
>PEUO01000121.1:1101-42901 GCA_002780715.1 Deltaproteobacteria bacterium CG03_land_8_20_14_0_80_45_14 | reverse complement strand
TCTAAAATCGATATAATGATTGGTCATTGCACCGCGTCCGAACGACTCTCCCAGAGCCGCTACAGTGGCGCTGTGTCAGATACGGGCCTGGTGCTCGATATAGATTATGCCGAGAGACCTGAGGAATTTTGCGTACAGCCAGCACTCCTCATTGTCGAGGGCTGCGCTTCCCACTGAGGCAATGCCGTTGGTTCGATTGACCACCTGACCTTTGGCATTCTTCTCCATGAAGCTCGCATCCCGGCTCTTCTTGATGTTGGCCGCGATCTTATCCAGAGCCCATTCCCAGCTCACCTCTTTCCACTGGGCGCTATAAGGGGCGCGATACCGGACCTTTTTCAAACGGTTATCATTGACCGCGATCTGATAGAGTGAAGACCCTTTGGCACAAAGGGCCCCTTCATTGATGGGGTGGTCTGGATCCCCCTCGGAATTGATCACTTTTCCCTTGGCATCGGTATGGACAATAATCCCACAACCAACCGAACAGTAACAGCAGATGGATGTTGTTTCCTTAGCCCCTTTAATCCGGAGTTCCTGGGCATAGACCTCTGCTGGAGAGAGATCAAATCCTAAGCCACCCATCACTGTTCCTGCTGCTGTGGCCCCCGAAATCTTTAAAAATGTTCTTCGGGTAATTTTCATAAATGTTATTCACCTTCCTTTCTTAAAATTTTTAAGATGAGAGTTAAGTTCACCCCCTTTCCCTTTAATTAATAAGGGAGTTCTTTTAACCTTAAGATTTCTCTAAGGCCCCCCCTGTTCCTTAAAAGCCATAAAGATTAAAAAGGATTAAAGATATGGTAAATTAAAAACATATGAAACATACCACAAAGAATATTTTTGTCAAGAAAAAAAATAGAAAAAAATAGTGTGATTTGAATATTTCCTTTTGAAACAATTTTATTTTTAATTACCGATTCGGGATTAAAGTAGCCTTTGGATGACGGGAAAAAAAAGATTGATATTCAAATGGGTCTGTGGTATTGCTGACCTCGATGGGCTAAGAGAGGGAATGGAGAGCCTCAGAGAAGGGATCAAACAGGTGACAGAAGAGATGGCCTCCATCAAAGAGAAGATGAAAGAAGGTTTTATTGCCGATTCCCCTTTTTTTATTACTTCAAAACAGAGCTTGGACAAATTCAGTAGCGTTAAATTCTTTCAGGTCATCAATCCCCTCTCCCACACCAATGTATCGAATTGGGATTTTCAGCTCTTCTGTGATTCCGACAATGATTCCCCCCTTGGCTGTCCCATCCAATTTGGTCAAAGCGATGCCTGTCACACCGATGGCCTCATTAAAAAGTTTCGCTTGAGAGATTGCATTCTGGCCTGTCGTGGCGTCGAGGACGAGAAGGACCTCGTGGGGTGCACCTGGACACTCTCTGCCGATGATTCGTTTTACTTTCTTCAACTCTTCCATCAGGTTGACTTTAGTGTGGAGCCTTCCTGCGGTATCAATGAAGACAAGATCAGTGTCTCTAGCCTTGGCAGCATGGATGGAGTCGAAGGCGACGGCAGAGGGATCTGATCCTCTGGATTGTTTGATTAAATCGGCTCCGGCTCGGTTTGCCCAAATTTCAAGCTGTTCTACTGCAGCGGCCCGAAAGGTGTCCGCCGCACCCATTAGGATCTTCTTCCCCTGGGATGAATATTGATGGGCGATCTTTCCGATGGTAGTCGTCTTACCACCCCCATTGACTCCAATCACCATGAAGACAAATGGTTTTGTCTGTGAGAAGTCAATGGGGAGGGGCTTCTCCCCTGATTTTAGTATCTGAAGAATTTCCTGTTTAATAAACTCCTTTACTTTCTCAGGTTCCTGCAGCTCTCCCCTTTTGAGTCCCTGGTGAACACCCTCTATCAGTTGACTGGATGTCTTCACTCCCAAATCGGCTTCAAAAAGAAGCCCTTCCAATTCGTCCAAGAGATCTTGGTCGATGGTCTTCTTTCCCAAGAAGAGCTGATCGATCTTTTCTACAAAACCCTGATGGGTTTTTGAAAGACCCTTTTTTAATTTTTCAAAAAAACCCCACATGATTGACCTCGATGGAATATTGGAATATTGGAATGGTGGAATATTGGGGAAATAACTGAATGCAAAACACCGCCTTTGCAAAGAGTTTAGGAATTGAAGGAAGCGAAGCTTCCTCCTCACATCATTCCATTATTCCAGGAACTGGCGCCCATACAAAAAGAGCGAAGGTTCCCCTTCGCCCTTTTCATGAGAGACACAACCCAGTTATTTTTTACCAACATCCTCGAAATCCGCATCGACCACATCCTCCTGCGCTTTTTGTCGAGGGCCTTCTTGAGGGCCAGCTTCAGCACCGGGCTCAGCAGCTCCTTTTTGAGAAGCTTTTGCATACATCGCCTCTGCCAATTTGTGGGAAGAACGGGTGAGCTCTTCTTGGGCAGATTTGATGGCATCCGGGTCGTTTGACTCCATCGCTTTCTTCGCCTTGGCCATCGCATCTTCGATATTCTGTTTATCTCCGGAATCGATCTTGTCGCCGTAATCCTTCAAGGATTTCTCTGTTGTGTAGATGAGTGTATCGAGATGGTTTCTCGCTTCGGCCAACTCCCGTCTCTTCTTATCATCTGCTGCATGAGCCTCGGCATCCCTCACCATCTTTTTGATCTCCTCTTCGTGAAGGCCACTCGAGGCAGTGATTTTTATAGATTGTTCTTTCCCTGTTCCAAGATCTTTCGCCGCGACATGGACGATTCCATTGGCATCAATATCAAAGGTCACTTCGATTTGGGGAATGCCTCGGGGAGCGGTTGGAATCCCTACCAATTCAAATTGACCGAGGGTTTTGTTATCAGCGGCCATTTCTCTTTCGCCCTGGAGGACATGAATCGTCACAGCAGGTTGGTTATCCGATGCTGTAGAAAAAATCTGGCTCTTTTTTGATGGAATGGTAGTGTTTCTTTCAATCAGTTTGGTAAAGACACCACCGAGCGTTTCAATCCCAAGGGAGAGCGGGGTGACATCCAAGAGGAGCACATCCTTCACCTCACCCTTCAGGACTCCAGCCTGAATCGCCGCGCCAATACCTACGGCCTCATCAGGGTTGACGCTCTTGTTTGGCTCTTTCCCAAAAATTTGTTTCACTTTCTCCTGAACTTTTGGCATCCTTGTCATTCCGCCAACGAGGATCACCTCATCAATGTCCCTGGCTGAAAGTCCAGAATCGGCAAGGGCCTGGCGGCATGGTCCCTCAACCATTTCAATGAGATCTCCTGTCAAATTTTCCAATTTTGCCCGTGTCAATTTCATGTTCAGATGTTTTGGCCCTGAGGCGTCGGCAGTGATAAAGGGTAGATTGATGTCCGTCTCCATCATGTTAGAGAGTTCAATCTTTGCCTTTTCCGCAGCCTCCTTCAATCTTTGAAGAGCCATTCGATCTTTTCTCAGATCAATCCCCTGATCTTTTTTGAATTCATTCGCTAAATAGTCGATGACATGTTGGTCAAAGTCATCTCCACCCAGATGGGTATTTCCATTGGTCGATTTGACCTCGAAGACACCTTCCCCCAATTCGAGAATGGAGATATCAAAAGTTCCACCCCCCAGGTCGAAGACAGCGACCTTTTCATCCTTCTTCTTGTCCAAACCATAAGCCAGGGAGGCGGCTGTCGGTTCATTGATAATTCGAATGACATTCAAACCTGCTATCCTTCCCGCATCCTTCGTGGCCTGGCGTTGACTATCGTTAAAATAAGCTGGAACGGTAATCACCGCATCGGTCACCTTCTCGCCGAGGTAGGCTTCTGCCGTCTCCTTCATCTTCTGGAGAACAAAGGCAGAGATTTCAGGGGGGCTATACTCCTTATCCCTGGCCCTGACCCATGCATCCCCATTCTTATTTTCGACGATTTTATAGGGAAGGATCTTCAAGTCTTTCTGAACCTCCCCGTCTGTAAATTTTCTTCCCATCAGTCGCTTGATCGAGAAGATTGTATTTTCAGAGTTGGTGATCGCTTGACGTTTCGCAATCTGTCCTACAACCCTCTCCCCTTTATCTGTAAAGGCAACAACAGATGGAGTCGTTCGACTCCCTTCCGGGTTGGCGATAACGGCAGGATCCCCTCCCTCCATGATTGCCACGACTGAGTTCGTTGTTCCCAAATCAATTCCTATTGTCTTAGCCATTTTAATTTCCCCTCCTTAAAGTATTATTCAAAATCATTCTGGTGTCCGAACTTCTTTTTCCGGGGGTTTTGACACAGAAACGGTTGCCGGTCTTAAGAGTCGGCCATTCAAGAGGTAGCCCTTCCGGAACTCCTCGACGACCTGATTGGGTTCATGCTTGTCTGTTTCCACGACCAACATGGCTTCATGCACGGCGGGATCAAAAGGTTTCCCAACCGATTCAAAGGAAAAAAGACCAAACTGGTTAAGGTTCTGGAGGAGTTGTTGAATGGTCAATCGAACCCCTTCGATTAATACCCCGGTGTCCGCTACCTTTTGAGCGTGATTGACAGCCCTCTCCAGATTATCAATAAAAGGGAGAATCGCTTTGATGAAATCTTTATTGGCAAATTTGGTCCAGTCTTCTTTTTCTCTCGCCGCCCTCTTTTTATAGTTCTCAAAATCGGCTGCCGTTCTCAACAGACGGTCATAATTCTCCTTCGCCTCTTTCTCTTTTTCCTCCAGCTTCTTTTTCAGTTCCTGAATCTCCTTGTCTTCTTTTTTTTTCTTACTTTTTGGATGGTTTTCCTCTATCAATATTTCTGATGTTTCCCCTTCATTCTCTTCCGGAGATGGCTCCAAGGCAACAGGGATCTCTTTTTTCTCTGATCCTTCCATAAAGACGACTCCTCGTTTTTAATGAAAATGCCTATCTAAGATCTCTGTCAGCAGCCTTGCAGAATAATCCACCAAGGGGATGATTTTGGAATAGTTCATCCTCCGTGGTCCGATGACTCCCAAGGCTCCCCAAACCTGTCCTGCGCACCCGTAAGTGGAGGTCACTAAGCTACAAGTCTCCATTTCTTGGACCTGGCTCTCAGAACCGATCGCAATTTGAACCCCTTTGGGATCCATAAATTTATCTAAGAGTTTGACCATGGTGGCTTTTTCCTCAAAAGTTCGAAAGAGATCTGTCATTCTTGAAACATTACTGAATTCAAGCTCGTTCAGAATATTTGTCTTTCCCTCGATAAAAACATCAGTGTCATCGATGGAGGAAAAAGCTTTCTCTCCTAATTTGAGCGCCTGCTCAAGCAGACGATCATAAGCATTCTTTGCCACTCTCATCTGCTCCAGAAGTTTCTCTCTCACTTGGTAAAGGGTGAGGCCGGTCAGGAAACTATTCAAATAATCTGAAAGATCATCTAATTCGGATTGCGAAAAATTTTCCTCCATTTCGATAATCCGGTTGTGAGCCAAACCGGTTGTGCTCACTAAAATAGTAAGCACCAAATGTCTTCTTAATTTCACAAACTCAATATGTTGAAGCACGACCGAACTCATTCGGGGTGTCCAAACAATTCCTAAATAATGAGAAGATGAAGAAAGGATTCGAGACGTCTCCCTGAATAGGTCCGGTCCCTCAATGAGATGACTCAAATATTTGGATCGAATCTCCTGTTGCTCCAGTTCACTGAGTTCGTGGACATTGATAATAGAATCGATGTAAAATCGAAGTCCCTTCTCCGTAGGTATCCTACCTGCTGAGGTGTAAGGTTGAGAAAGTAAACCCAGATCTTCCAAATCCGACATAATATTCCGTATGGTAGCGGGGCTTAGGTTGAGGTTCGATTTTTTAGAAATCGTCCTTGAACCCACCGGTTCTGGACTGAGAATGTAATCTTCAATCACAATCTCTAAAACCCGCCTCATTCTTTCGGAAGGGAAAAAATCCATTTAATCCTTGCCCTTTTTTAATGCGAAAAAGCTAAAACTAAGCATCTAAAATAAAATTCTTTTTGTGCTCTTAAGATAATAATGGAGGAGCGGTTTGTCAAGAAAATGGAAGATTTAATCATTCCTCTTCCAATTCGTCTTTCTCAATCTTATCGGGTAGTTCCATCTTCTCCAAAAGGTTGGACACATAAAAATATTGTTCAAATATACGGTGATAGGCGCTCCACCTGGACCCTTTTGGGACCTGTTTTTTTATAAATTGTTTAATCCCATTGATTTTTGCATCCATGTCATCTAGGTAATGGAGCATCACAGCTTCCAAGGTCATCGGCCTTTTGGGCGACCCCCAAATATATTGACCATGGTGACTGAGGAGGAGGTGCTTTAGCAGCGTTGAAAGGTCTTTTGGGAAATCAGTTAGTTGGCGGATTTTATCCTCCACCCTTTCTATCCCGAGGAGTATATGACCGAGGAGTCGGCCTTCATCTGAATAGGCAAAGGATCGTTGGTAAGAGAGCTCATCCACTTTACCAAGGTCGTGGAGAATTGAAGCTGTGAGCAAAAGGTCCAAGTTCAACCCATTGTAATGGGAAGCATTTTTTAATACCAGTTGCACTATGGAGAGGGTGTGCTCTAACAGACCCCCTAAATAATTGTGATGGAGCCATTTGGATGCAGGGGCCATTTTAAAAAGTTTGATAAAGGATTCATCCTCCCAGAAGAGTTGGAGAAGTTGGCTGAGGTGTGGGTTTTTAATCTGTTGAGTGATTTCTAAAAGGGACCGGAACATTTCGTCAATATTTTTTTCTGCCATGGGAAAAAAGTCTGAAAAAAGAATTTCTTCTTCGCCCACTCTTTCGATATGGGTGATGTTCAATTGAAGATGCTCCTGAAAGGAGACTGCCTTTCCCATCACATGGACAAAGTCATCTTTTCCAAAGGATTTGGCATAGTTTTCCACCAATGTCCAAATCCTGCCTTCGATTTCTCCGGAACGGTCCACCAATTTCAATTTCAAGTAGGCGTTTCCAGTTTTGGTGATCCCAGAAGATTTCTCTTCAACCAGAAAGAAGGACTCCACAGAGTCATTCTCTTTAATTTCGTTTGTATAGGTCTTCATTGGGTTGCTCCTTCGACAAGCTCAGGATGATGTTCAGAGCATACTGAAGTGTAATCATGGTGAGCTTGTCGAACCATCATTTAAAATGTTCAAACCCCAAACGAGAGGGAGAATAATTTTTTCCATCTTCTCGGATAATGTGGAGCCCCTCTTTTTTAGGGAGGATTTCTCCAATATGGGTGATCGGGATCTTGAGCGAACGGGAGAGATAAGGTATCCTCTCCCTCATCTCGGAGGGGGCAGTGAAGAGGAGTTCATAATCCTCACCTCCGGAAAGGGCAAGCTGAAAAAAATCTTTTAAAAAAGGATGAACCCATTTCCGATAGAGCCTGGAAAGAGGAATTCGATTCTCCCATACCTGAGCTCCTACTCCGCTCTCTTGTAAGAGGTGAGAGGTGTCGATCAACAGACCATCACTGACATCGATCATAGCAGTCGCCCAATGATGTTTGGCAATGGTTTGACCCAATTCGACTCTTGGGCAGGGAGAGAGATGTTTTTTGATCAATCCCTCAGCTCCTATTATTTTCCCTTTTTCTTGGAGAATTTTTAGTCCCAGAGCGGCATCGCCTAGTGTTCCAGAGACAAAGAGATCATCCCCAACCCTTGCCCCTTTTCTAAAAAGGAGATCTTTTTTTCTTCCTTCTCCTAAAAGGCAGATATTGATGACGATTTTTTGAGAAAGGGAGGTGTCCCCCCCAATCAGTTCCACCCGAAATTGTTTCGCCTCCTTTTTTAAGCCAAGATAGAACGAGGAGATAAAAGAAAGAGGAAGGTTCTTAGGAAGGCCAATGGAGATGAGGAAGTATTTGGGGATCCCTCCCATTGAAGCAATATCACTGAGATTGACCGCGAGGCTTTTTCTCCCAAGTTGGTAGGGATCGAGCCAGGACCGATCGAAATGGATGCCTTCAATAAGGATGTCGGTGGTAACGAGCAAGGCTTTCGCCCCCATCTTGATGACCGCCACATCATCACCGATCCCCTGGACCAATGCAGGATCAGAAGAGGTTATCCATTTTCGGATTCGATTGATGAGCCCGAACTCACCAATCTCTCTCAAGTCCTTTTCTTTTGCTTTCAACTCCGAACTCTTGTACGGAACGGTTTCAAACCCTGCCTACCGGACAGGCAGGCGTTCCCTACCGAACCCCTAACTCTTAACTCTTTTGTTGGAAAGGGCGATTCGCAAAACTTCATCCATATGTTTGACCGGGATAAAGTTTATCTTTTTTCGAACGTATAGGGGAAGATCGATGAGGTCCTTCTTGTTCAGATAGGGAATGATCACATCTTTGATTTTGTTTCTAAGGGCGGCAAGGGCCTTTTCCTTCAGGCCTCCGACTGGGAGGACACTCCCGCGCAGAGTGATCTCGCCAGTCATGGCCACATCTTTTTTGACAGGGATACCCGTGAGGGCAGAGAAGAGGGTAACCGCCATGGTAATTCCAGCAGAAGGTCCATCCTTCGGGATAGCGCCCGCAGGAACATGGATGTGTATTTCTTTATTGTTGAGAGCATTGGGATTGATTCGATAGGTCTTCCCTTTAGATCGTACATAGGTGAGGGCAGCCTGCGCCGACTCCTTCATTACATCTCCAAGATGACCGGTGAGGATGAGGGAGCCTTTGCCCGGAGTGGTGGAGGCCTCGACATGAAGAATTTCACCACCGGTCTCTGTCCAAGCCAGGCCTGTGGCCACACCCACCTCATTACGTTTCTGTTCCTCATCTGGCAAGTAGGCGGGAGGTCCCAAGAATTGATGAAGGTTCCTTGTATTGACTTTGGTCTTCTCTTTCTTCCCTTCTGCTATTCGCCTTGCTACCTTCCTGCAGATGGAAGCCAATTCCCTTTCGAGGTTCCGAAGGCCTGCCTCCTGAGTATACTGTGAGATGATTAGAAGGGTGGCTTTATCAGAAATTTCGAGCATCTTTGGGCTGATTCCATTTTCATCCATCTGTCGGGGAAGGAGAAAGGTCCGTGCAATCCTCAATTTCTCCAGATCGGTGTATCCGGGAAGGTTAATCACCTCCATCCGATCTTTGAGGGTAGAGGGAATGGGATCGGTCAAATTTCCTGTGGTGATAAACATTACCCCAGAGAGGTCGAAGGGGACATTGAGATAGTGGTCGCTGAAGGCATTGTTCTGTTCTGGATCGAGAACCTCTAAGAGAGCAGAGGCTGGATCTCCACGAAAATCGATGCCGATCTTATCCACCTCATCCATCATGAAAACCGGATTGTTGCTTCCGGCCTGTTTAATTGATTGGATGATTCGACCTGGCAGGGCGCCGACATAAGTGCGACGGTGGCCCCGAATCTCAGCCTCATCTCTTATCCCTCCCAAAGAGATTCTTACAAATTTTCTTCCCAAGGCTCTGGCGATCGATCTGCCCAAGGAGGTTTTTCCAACCCCAGGAGGTCCTATGAAGCAGAGGATAGGTCCTTTCATCTTCTTTTTCAATTTATGGACGCTCAGGTATTCTAAAATTCGTTCTTTCACTTTTTCCAAATCGTAATGGTCCTCATCCAAAACATTTTTTGCCTTATGAAGATCGAGATTATTGGTCGTCGATATTGACCAGGGCATTTCGATCAACCAGTCGAGATAAGTCCTCACCATAGAGGCCTCTGCGGCATCTGGATGCATCTGCTCCAATCGCTCTAGTTCCCGTCTGGCCTCCTTCTCAACCTCTTTGGGCATCTTTGACTTTTTGATCTTCTGCTGGAGGGTTTTGATTTCTTCGGCGCGTTCGTCCACCTCACCCAGTTCGCTTCGAATCGCCCTCATCTGCTCTCGAAGAAAATATTCCTTCTGCGTTTTGGTGATTTCCTCTTTGGCCTGCGACTGAATCTTGGCCTGCATGGTGAGGACCTGGACCTCTTTTTCAAGAAGTTCATTCAGGGTCTTCAGCCTTTCCACAGGGTCGAGGATTTCTAAAATCTCCTGGGCTTTTTCAACAGTGAGTTCCAAGTTGGAGGCTACCAAGTCAGCTAATCTCCCTGGATCGTCAACGCTTTCGAGGATAAACATCATATCTGGGGAGAGGAGTTTGCCATAGGAGACGATCCTCTCCAATTGTTCTCTGACAGTTCTCATCAAAGCTTCTGTTTCAAGGGTGATCTCCGTGATGAAAGGATCTTTAATATTCTCCACTCTTACGAGGGGATAGGGCGTTGTCTGGAAGGTTTCTTTGATGGAAGCCTTGGAGAGTCCCTGGACAAGGATCTTGACCTTTCCATCGGGCAGCTTGAGCATCTTCATGATGACGGCCACCGTCCCCACTCGGTAGAGATCCTTGGGAGAAGGGTCTTCTTCAGAAAGTTTTTTCTGAGCGACGAGGAAGATCAGTCGGTCTTTAGAAAGGGCTTCTTCTAAAGATTTGATCGATTTTTCCCGACTCACAAAAAGAGGAAGAACCATATAGGGAAAAACAACAATATCTCTGACAGGAAGCAGAGGAAGTGTTTCCGGAAGGGATAACAGATCTTTTTCAGGTCCTTTTTTCATATCGTTTCAAAATGGTTTTTATTAGATTTGAGGTAGAAGCCCCTTGGACAAAAGGAATAATGACCACTTCTCCTCCTGACCTTTCCACCACTTTCTTTCCTACCGTCTGTTCTTTTGTCCAATCCCCTCCCTTGGCAAGAACATTTGGCTGGAGGGAAGTGATAAGTTTCAAGGGGTCAATTTCATCAAAGATGATAATATAATCCACACACCCGAGACCGGAAAGAATCTCTGCCCTCTCTTCTTCAGGGAGAACAGGTCTTTTAGACCCTTTCAGCTTTCGCACTGAAGAGTCACTGTTGACCCCTACGATCAAAACGTCTCCAAGGGCTCTGGCTTCCTCAAGATAACGGATATGACCGACGTGTAGAAGGTCAAAACAACCATTGGTGAAGATAATCCGTTTTCCTTTTGCCTTGAGGTGTTTGATGATCCTGAGAAGCTCTTTTCTTCCCTTGATTTTTTGTTTCATTCAGCGCCCTTTCTATTTAAGTATCAGATTTGAACTTAAGAGTCAACCCTTCGACTCCCTGGCCTAAAGGTTAGGGCTTGCCCAGTCCTTCGGTGTCAATTAGGACTGAGCTTTAAGTATTACCAAAAGCCTCAGGGTTGACCCTGCCCTTCGATAAACTCAGGGCCTTGAGCTTGTCGAGAGGCACTTCGATAAACTCAGTGTCCTGAGCTTGTCGAAGGAAGCGGCGATATGCACACCGTCCTAAAGGGTGGAGCGTTCGTTTCTTCTGCTTGACGTCATAAGGCGCCGCTGTAAAACTTCTGCGACATCTCCGCCCGACCTTGAGGCTTTGAGTGATTTTTTCACAGCTTCTCAGGGATTGCTGAACTTTTTTTGAAATCCCCTAATATTTTTCAAAGCGAAGAAATCTCCCATTTCAAACTTGACAAACCTATTGGATTCCTTTAGTTTTTAATAAATGAACAACAGACTTATTCTGGCCTCTAAGTCTCCCCGCCGATATGAATTACTAAAACAAGTGGGTTTTGATTTCGAGGTAATCCCAAGCGGGTTGATGGAGGATTTTGTTCAGAAAGAATCTCCTCAAGAACATGTCATTCGGTTAGCTGAAGCCAAAGCCAGAGATGTAGCGAGGGGATATCCTGATCGCTGGGTGATTGCTGCGGATACCATTGTTTATATTAATGGGTCCATTTTAGGGAAACCGAAAAACCGAGAAGATGCCATGGAAATATTGCATTGCCTAAGTGGTCAGGAACATTGGGTATTGACCGGATTTTCGGTTTGGCATTTAGAAAGAGGGAAGGGTGATAAAGAAGCAGTACAGACAGTGGTGAAGGTGAAAAACCTGACTCCTGCAGAGATGGAGTGGTATGTCCAAACGGGAGAACCCTTTGATAAAGCAGGGGGATACGCCATCCAGGGAATCGGTTCTTTTATGATCGAATCGATCCGAGGATCCTATACCAATGTAGTGGGCCTTCCCCTATGTGAGTTGATTGAAATGCTTAATCGTCTAAATGCCATTATTTTCCCCCCACCTTTTTCCTCCCCCACTTGTGGGGGGAGGATAAGAGGGGGGTGCGGAATGCGGCCTCCGGCTTAGAGAGCCCTCTGGCTCGGAGAGATTGCAGATTGCAGAATGGAAATACCCTAATAATGATTAGGTCAATGGGTCATTGGGTCAATAAATGACTTAATGACTAATGACTCAATGACTTCGGGGTTGGCGGATTGAGGAGATGTCAGAGATCAAAGAAAATTTATTAAGGGTGATGGAGAGGATAGAAAAGGCGGCTCGAAAAGTAGGGAGAGATCCGAATGAGATCAAGTTGGTTGCAGTCTCCAAGACGGTAGAGGCAGCTCGAATCAAGGAGGCGATTGGAGCAGGGGTCTCTATCCTGGGCGAAAATTATATCCAGGAGGCGCAAAAAAAGATTGAAGAGATCGGACGGCTTGTCTCCTGGCACTTTATCGGCCACCTTCAGTCGAATAAGGTGAAATATGCAATTCGCCTCTTCGATATGATACACTCTTTAGACAGCATTCCCCTGGCTGAGGAATTGAATCGGAGGGCTGAACAGGCGAATCAAGCGATTAAAGTGATGATTGAAGTAAATCTCTCTAAGGAAGCCGCTAAATTTGGGGCAGATGAGGAGAGGGTGTTGAGTCTTGCCAGGAGGATTCAAAACCTTAACCATCTCTTCTTAGAAGGGTTGATGACCATGCCCCCTTATTTTGATTCGCCAGAAATGAGTCGACCTTATTATATTGCACTTCGAGCATTAAAGGAGAGAATGGTAAAAGAGAGGATTCCAATGAAAGACCTCTCCATGGGAATGTCCAATGACTTTGAGATCGCTATTGAGGAAGGAGCCACCTATGTTCGTGTAGGGACAGCGATCTTTGGACCACGAAAGTAAAGAAAATAAGGATACCAGGTCATCAGGAAATCAGGATGCCGAGAATCGGGATATCAGGATATAGGGTGAAAACAATTTCAAATTAATTTACCTGATGCACTGATAATCTGATATCCGCAACCTGATAACCTGATATTCTGATAACCTTCTCAAATTTGAATGGAGGAATAGGTTGAAGACGAAGAAAAGTCTATTCTTGTGCTTGATGATTTTTACAATGGTGGCATCTGGTTGTGCTAAGAAGGGTCCTCCTGTGCCTTGGGATTCAATTGTTCCTAAAAGAATTGTTGACCTTGAGGCCACGCCTAGAGAAGGTCGCCTCCTTTTAGAATGGACATCCCCTAAAGAAAATACAGATAAGTCTACTCTTACCGATTTGGCAGGTTTTCAAATTTTAAGATCCGAAGGAGTTCTCATTGGAGGGGAATGCAGAGGATGCGGAGAGAAAACGAAGGTCGTCTACGAGATGAAGTCGGATAGCAAAGAAGAGGGAAAAAAGGATAGCAAGGAAAAGGGCAAGAAGGTTAGCAGGGAAAAGGGTAAGGAGGATAGAAAGGAAGAGACCAAGAAAAAAAGAATGGCGGTCTTATTTGAAGATCAAGAAGCAAGAAAGGTTTATATCTATCAAGTGGTTTCAATCAATCGGAGAGGATATCCCAGTGCTCCTTCGAATCCGGTTACGGTCTATTGGGACTATTCACCCCAAGCCCCAAGAATGGTGAAAGGAGAAAGAGGAGATAAAAGGGTGGACCTCTATTGGGAACCTGTGGAAGGAGCATCAGGCTATAATGTTTATCGAAGGTTAGAAAATGAGGAATTTTCCACCAGGCCGTTGAATAGAGAACCGCTGACAGCGACCCATTATTCAGATTTGAGTGTGGAGAACGAGAAAAGGTGTATCTATTCGGTTAGGGCTGTGAGAAGAGTGGTTAAAACGGATGTGGAAGGAAAGGGATCCTTGGGAGTCCCGGTCACTCCGACTGACCTCATCGCACCCGTTGCTCCCGTAGATCTGGTGGCTATCCCCCTTAAAGATGGGATGGAGTTGAATTGGAGAAGGAATCGTGAACCTGACCTTCTTGGTTATTATGTCTATCGAAGGAAACCTGAGGAGAAAGAATTTAAAAGATTAAATGAGAGTCCCCTGACGAAGGAGACCTATCTTGATAAAGATGTCGTTTTACAGCAAGAATATGAGTATGCTGTCACAGCAGTGGATAACTCCATCCGAAGAAACGAAAGCACTCGCTCAGAAGAAATGAGGGTGAAATACATTTATTAATAATCAATTAGCAATGATCAATTAGCAATTAGCAATGAAACAGGGATTAAAAAGCAGGGATCAATTTTCGATGAACAATTATAGTGAACGACATAAATAAGTTGACATTCACCATGTGTCATTGCGAACCCTTCGCTTCCTGTCATTCTGAGCGAAGCGAAGAATCTAAGCATTTCGCTCAGGGTAAACTCCGTGAAGCAATCTCAAGGGATTGCCACGTCGCTTCGCTTCTCGCAATGACTACTTTTCAGGGTCGTTCACTATAGCAGTTAGCATTAACAATTGACCATTGACCATTGATCAATCAAGGAGATTGGATGCATTTTTTTGAATATAAGGATCGTCAACTTTATTGCGAGGGGATTCTAATTCGCGAGATCGCTGAAAAAGTGGGCACCCCCTTCTATCTTTACAGCTATCACACCTTAGTCAGACATTTCACTGTTTTCGATGATGCCTTCAAAGGGATTCCTCATCTCGTCTGTTATTCAGCAAAGGCCAATTCGAATCTGGCCCTTCTCCGTCTCTTTATCAACTTGGGTGGAGGAGTGGATGTGGTCTCCGGAGGCGAACTCTACCGAGCCCTCAAAGGTGGAGCAGTCCCACAAAAGATTGTATTTTCGGGGGTTGGGAAAAGAGAAGATGAAATTGAATATGCCTTGAAAACGGGTATCCTCATGTTTAATGTAGAGTCTTCTCAGGAGCTTCAGGTGATCAATGAGGTGGCAAGCCGAATTGGCAAAAAAGCGGCGATCGCTATCCGCGTCAACCCTGATATCGATCCCAAGACTCATCCTTATATCTCAACTGGGTTGAAGCAGAATAAATTTGGGATTGATATCCTTCGCGCACCGATGGCTTACCGCCTTGCCTCTCAATTGCCAAATCTAAAGATTGTGGGAATTGATTGTCATATCGGATCCCAATTGGTCGAGGTAGAGCCTATTATCGAGGCCTTGAGGAGACTTAAACAATTGGTCGAAAATTTGAGAAAGGACGGAATGGAGATACAATATCTGGATTTGGGAGGTGGCCTTGGAATTACTTATGAGGATGAAGAACCTCCCCATCCCGTAGAATACGCCTCCACCATCCTTGAAGAACTTCAAGGATTCGGCTGCACCCTCATCTTAGAGCCAGGCCGCGTCATCGTTGGGAATGCAGGAGTTTTGGTCTCAAAGGTTCTTTACACCAAAGAGAATGAGGAAAAGCGGTTCGTAATCGTGGATGCAGGCATGAATGATCTGGTCCGGCCCAGTTATTACGGTTCCTACCACCAGATCCTTCCCGTGAAGGAGGAGACCAGGGAGGAGATTGTGGCTGATGTGGTGGGTCCTATCTGCGAGTCGAGCGATTTTTTAGCAAAAGGACGGAAAATGGCAATTCTCCATTCTGGTGAACTGATTGCCGTGATGAGTGCTGGCGCTTATGGGTTCTCGATGTCCACCAACTATAACTCAAGGCCGAGGATTGCAGAAGTTCTTGTTCGGGATGACCAGATGTTTGTGATCCGCAAGCGAGAGGGTTATGAAGACCTCATTCGGGGGGAAAAGATTCCTGATTTTTTAATTCGATCATAAGATTTTAAATCCGAAGCACGAAATCCGAAATTCGAAACAAGCACTAATGTTCAAAATACGAAGGACCCAAACAGATAAAAAATGTTTAGAATTTTGAAAATTTGAAATTAGAATTTGTTTCGGATTTCGATATTCGGATTTCGAATTTTTCAGCGAAAAGTCTGATTATGCTTCCATGAGACCAAATTTTGTTTGTGGCTGGGAGAGGCACCATGAAGATTCCTTTTATGAAGATGAGCGGCAGTGGCAATGACTTTATCCTCATCGATCATCGGGAACCCTTCCTGAAAGAGGATCATCTGAAAGACTTCATTCGGAAAGTCTGTCGAAGAAGAATCTCTGTCGGAGCAGATGGTCTCATTCTCATCGAACGGTCTAATAAAGCCGATTTCAAGTGGCGCTACTTTAATGCAGATGGAAGCGAAGCGGAAATGTGCGGTAACGGGGGCCGTTGTGCTGCCCGGTTTGCCCATTTAAAAGGGATCGCCGGTCCTTCTCTGAAATTTGAAACACTCGCTGGAATCCTCTCTGCTCAGGTGGATGGCAAAAAAGTGAAACTTGAAATGACCAAACCATTTGGTCTGAAGCTCGATGAAACCATTTTTATCGACGGGGAGGAACAGATTTTCTCAATCATTAATACAGGCGTCCCAC
This sequence comes from Deltaproteobacteria bacterium CG03_land_8_20_14_0_80_45_14, assembly GCA_002780715.1. GTDB lineage: Bacteria > Desulfobacterota > BSN033 > BSN033 > UBA1163 > UBA1163. The sequence continues at coordinate 26,482 of PEUO01000121.1, read as the reverse complement.
ATGCCGTTCTTTTTGTAGAAGATCTTGAAGGGTTGGATATCATCCGAATTGGAAGGGCGATTCGATACCATTCCTTTTTTGCACCGAGTGGAACCAATGCAAATTTCATCCAGTTGGAGAAGGGTTCTCAATTATCGATCCGTACCTATGAACGAGGCGTGGAAAACGAGACATTAGCCTGCGGCACAGGGGCTGTTGCTTCGGCCTTAATTGCTGCCTTCAAGGGCCTGGTAAAATCTCCGGTATCGATTAAGACCAGGGGAGGCGAGGTTTTGACGGTTTATTTTGAGATTGAAGGCCAGGAGGTAAAGAAAGTTTTTTTCGAGGGAGATGTCCACATCATCTATGAAGCTGAGATGTGGGAGGAGGCCTATCAATGAAAGAGATCAAAGCCATTGTCGTTGGCGCAGCCGGGAAGATGGGAAGCCGTATTATTCATATCATTAACGAAACCCCTTCGATTACCCTCTACCGTGCCATCGAGAGATTAGATCATCCATCTATTGGAAAAGATATTGGAGAAGTCATCGGATTGGGGAAAATGAATATCCCTTTGGAAGGGGATTTGAAGAAGGCAGGAGCGGATGTCATCTTCAACTTTACCAATCCTAAAACTTCCATAGAGAGTCTTGAATTCGCTAAAGAAACGAGTTCGGCCATTGTCATTGGTACGACGGGTTTGAGTCCCGAGCAGATTGAAAGAATCAAAGAACTTTCCAAAAGTGTTCGATGTGTTTTCTCGCCCAATATGAGCGTAGGAGTGAATGTCATGTTCAGGATCGTTCAGGAGGTTGCCCAGGTTTTGGGTCCGGAGTATGACATAGAAATTTTTGAAGCCCATCACCGTCTGAAAAAAGATTCGCCCAGTGGCACCGCAGCGAAATTGGGAGAGTTGATTGCCAACGCCATTGGACGAGATTTTGGTCAGGTTGGAGTCTATGGCAGGAAGGGGATGGTGGGTGAGAGGACAAAAGAAGAGATCGGGATGCAGGTGATCCGCGCGGGAGATATCGTGGGAGAACACACCGTGCTCTTCGGGGGGATTGGTGAACGGTTGGAGATCATCCACCGTGCCCACAGCCGGGATAATTTTGCACGCGGTGCAATCAGAGCAGCCCTCTGGGTGGTGAACCAGCCCAATGGCCTTTACGATATGCAGGATGTGTTAGGGCTAAAGAGGTGATGAATTACCAATAACCAAGCACAAATAATCAAGGCTACCTCTAAAAATGTCATTCCTGCCCCGTTTTTCAACGGGATAAACTCCAGCAGGAATCTATATTTCTGGATTCCCGTTTTCACGGGAATGACAGAATTATGATGGGGATTTAAAGCGGACACGAAACACGGTCACGGTCATGTAATTTATAGAGAGGGAGGCAAAATGAAGATTGTCAGATACAAGGATGGAGCATTGGTGAGGTGGGGCGTCATAGAAGAGGGTATGATTCGTGAAATGGATGGAGATCCTTTTGGCCACTTCCACCTGACCCCGAGAATGAAAACAATGGGAGAGGTGAAACTCCTTTCACCCTGCCTTCCCTCAAAAATTGTTGCTTTGGGTTTGAACTACAGGGACCATGCCGAAGAGGTAAAGATGGTTCCTCCCAAGGAACCCCTTCTCTTTATTAAACCTTCCACCTCTGTCATCGGACCGGGAGAGGCCATTGTCTATCCAAAGATTTCCAAGAGGGTGGATTATGAAGCTGAGTTAGCTGTAGTGATTGGGAAAGTAGCGAAAAAAGTTCCAGAGGAAAAGGCAGGGGATTATATCCTTGGATATACCTGTTTGAATGATGTAACCGCCAGGGATTTACAACCCAAGGATGGTCAGTGGACATTGTCGAAGGGGTTTGATACTTTTTCACCGATTGGTCCCTGGATTGTCACAGACATTGACCCCCATCATCTTGATGTATCGAGTTATCTGAATGGAGAGAGACGTCAGTATTCCAATACAAAGAACCTCATCTTTGGTCCCCATCAACTGGTGAGTTTCATCTCCCGGGTCATGACGCTTCTGCCAGGAGATGCAATCGCCACAGGGACGCCTTCTGGAATCGGTCCGATGGCCATTGGTGATCAAATCGATGTGGTGATCGAAGGGATCGGCACCCTTAGTAATAAGGTCGTTGCCGAGGAATAATTAATTCATGCTGAAAAATCCATCATGAAATTGATTGCGCAGATTTTAAATCAGATTACATTGATTAAAAAGATTGCGAAATCGTAAAGTTATTAATCTGTGTAATTAGTTGACACAATTTTTCAGTGGCAACTAATTAGGGGATGGGAGATGAACAGAAAAAAATCGATCGGATTCTATCATAGAGCATTGGAGATGATTCCAGGTGGGGTGAACAGCCCGGTCAGGGCCTTTAAGGCCATTGGCGTTCCACCCAGTTTTATTGAACGTGCAAAAGGGTCAAAAATTTTTGACGTGGATGGCAATGAATATATTGATTACGTGGGTTCCTGGGGGCCAATGATCCTGGGCCATGCCCACCCGAAGATTGTGGCAGCACTCAAAAGAGCCATCTCAAAGGGGACGAGTTACGGCGCTCCCACTCCCCTCGAAGTGGAACTTACCAGCAAAGTGAAGAAGGCCTTTCCTTCCATGGAATTGGTCAGGATGGTGAGTTCCGGAACGGAAGCGGTGATGAGTGCGATTCGAGTGGCAAGGGGTTATACAGGAAGGGCTAAAATTATTAAATTCGAAGGATGCTACCATGGCCATGGCGATAGTCTGCTTGTCAAGGCAGGTTCCGGTGCGATGACCTTTGGTATTCCTGATAGCCTCGGCATTCCAGAAGAACTGGCAAAACATACCTTGATCGCATCCTATAACAATCTGGAAAGTGTAAAAGCCCTGATCACTCAATATCCCGAGCAGATTGCTTGCATCATTGTAGAACCCATTGCAGGGAATATGGGAGTGGTTCTGCCTGAGAGGGGATTTTTAGAAGGATTGAGAAAAATCTGCGACGAGAAAGAGGTCCTTCTCATTTTTGATGAAGTCATTTCTGGATTCCGGGCAGCCTATGGAGGTGCTCAGGAGATTTACAAGATCAAAGCGGATATGACTTGTCTCGGGAAAATTATTGGAGGCGGTCTACCAGTAGGGGCCTATGGTGGAAAAAGAGCGATTATGGAGAAGGTCTCTCCTCTTGGAGGAGTCTACCAGGCAGGGACGCTTTCTGGGAATCCTCTGGCCATGACCGCAGGGATTACGACATTGACGCTCTTGAAGTCAAAAAAGATTTATCAGGATTTGGAGAAAAAGACTTTTTATTTAACAGAGAAAATTTCCGAATGTGCTGAGGAAAAGGGAATTCCTTTTTCCATCAATCGAACCCCAGGATTGTTCACCCTCTTTTTTACAGAGGGTCCGGTCAGGGATTACCGCACTGCCAAAATGAGCGATACGAAGCGATTTGCCCAATTCTTTATTGAAATGATGGAACAGGGTATCTATCTTCCTCCCTCCCAATTTGAAGCCTGGTTCATTTCTCTGGCCCACACCCAGAAAGATCTGGACAAAACCATCGAAGCCTGTGATGCCGCTTTTAAGAAGATTTAATTTTGAACAGTAAGGAGGTCGTGCTTTGTAACAAACGCTGTTAAATTGTTAACTATTTTCATAAATTAGTGACAAGTGAAGATGACCCCAAATCTTGACTTTATAGTTCCTGTCAAGAGCAAAAGCGAAAAAATCTAAACCTTCTGAAAATAGAGCTTTGTCCCTTTAAACGTCCCCTTATCTATTAGATGCTTCAATGAAAGATGAACGGTTCCGGGTCCTGAGCGAGAAGTTCCATTTCTCTGGTTTTCGAAAGTGGCAGGAGGAGATCATCGATACCCTCCTGGCGAGGCGCGATGTGGTCGTGGTCATGCCCACAGGAAGCGGTAAATCGCTCTGTTACCAGTTGCCTGCGCTGCTTCTGGATGGGGTGACCCTGGTCATCTCGCCCCTGATTGCATTGATGAAGGATCAGGTGGATGGACTGGTGGAGAATCAAATCCCTGCCACTTTCATCAACAGCGTATTGACCCCTTCCGAGCAAGGGCAGAGACTGAGAGAGATTCAGCAGGGCAGATATAAGCTGGTTTATATTGCCCCTGAGCGGTTTCGGAATCCGGGATTTATGGAGGGGATTCAATCCTGCAGTGTTTCACTGTTTGCTGTTGATGAGGCCCACTGCGTTTCCGAATGGGGGCATGATTTTCGTCCCGATTACCTTCGTCTCAAAGGGGTTGTTGAAAAATTGGGCCATCCCCCTGTTGCCGCTCTGACAGCAACGGCCACTCCTGATGTCCGCCGTGATATCATCACCCAGTTGGGTCTCAGGCAGCCGATCGCCTTCGTTGCCGGTTTTGATCGCCCCAATCTCCGGTTTCATGTTAAAAAGGTGGACGGTGAGAAAGATAAGGTCGATGCGATTGTCACCCTCCTCAAAAAGGGATTGCGGAGAGGAATCATCTATGCCGCTACCCGTAAGAATGTAGAAACCTTAACCTCGGCATTACGGTCCAATGGCTACAAAGCGGGAAGTTATCACGCCGGCATGGAGATGGAGTCCCGCAAGGTTGTGCAGGACCTTTTTATGGAAGGAACCCTGCCGGTGGTGGTGGCGACAAACGCCTTTGGCATGGGCATCGATAAGGCGGATCTCCGTTTTGTCGTCCACTATGACATCCCCGGCTCCCTCGAGGCTTACTACCAGGAAGTCGGGCGCGCCGGGCGTGACGGGAAGCCTGCAACCTGTCTGCTCCTTTTTAACTACGCCGACACTTTCACCCAGGAATTTTTTATCGACGGAAGTTACCCACCCCAAGACATGGTCGAGAGGACGTACGAGGTCTTATGTGATATCGGGACAGATGAAATTGAGATGACCCAGAAGGCCCTGGCCCAGCGCCTCGGTCGCTCAAAATCGAATGAGATGGCCGTTTCTTCGTGCCTGAAGATTCTGGAGAAGGCCGGCTATATTGAGCGCGGATCGGAAGGGGAGCATCAGGCCAGGGTGACCCTGTGTATCGAGCCGGAGGAGCTTCATCGCCAGGTTGAGGGAAAGAGCAAATACCAGAAAGAGATTGTCAATTATTGTGTCGATGTTCTGGATGGATCGAAAGACAAGACCCTTCTGGTGGACCTGGATGTGATGGCCGAGCATCTGAATCTTGCACCGGAGCAGTTGAGACGGTATTTCTCTACACTTCATCAAGCAGGGTCAATAGAATATCGACCGCCGTTTCGGGGCCGGGGTCTGAAAATACTGTCACGGGTTCCTATCCCCAAACTGAATATCAATTTTCAAGAGATTGAACGCCGGAGCCTTTTTGAGCGTAAGAAACTCCGAAGGATGATCGATTACGCCTATACTGACCAATGCCTAAGACGGTTTATTCTCGAATACTTCGGCGAGCGAATCGCAAAGAACAGTTGTGAAAACTGCTCGAACTGTCTCCATGAGGTTAAAACTCACACGCTCGGGACAATACCAAAAAAAGAAAAGATCATTAAGGGGAAACTCCCGAAGAAATCGGATCTTCCCTGCCATGAAGACCTGTTTGCCTCCCTGAAGGAAATGCGTCTCAAACTCGCTCAGGCATCCAACCTTCCCCCCTTTGTCATCTTCCATAACCGAACACTCATAGCCATCAGCCAGCAACTGCCTCAAACAACCTCTGAATTGCTTGCCCTCAAGGGCTGTGGCGAATATAAGGTATCGACTTACGGGGATCAGACGATTGAAGTGGTCAGGGCTTATCTCAAAAGGCATCCTGAGGCAAGGCCCTTGAGTGAGCATGATGGAGCTTCAGCAATACGACCTGTCCTGAAGAAACCTTCAGGGGGAAGCACAGTCGAGATCACATGGATGTTGTGGGAAAAGGGAGGGACTCTGGAGGAAATTGCCCGTAAAAGGGGTCTCACTTCATCGACGATTGCCGAACATCTTGTTCAGCTTATTGACGAAGGTCGGTCGATCAACCTTAACCGGATTCTTTCAAAGGAGCGAATCGCCCTCATTGAAGAAGCGATTGTTCGGGCCGGAAGCGAACGATTGGCCCCGATCAAGGCCCTGCTTCCTCAGGATGTAAGCTATGGTGAAATCCGTTTGGTTGCAGGGCAATATATTCGGAACGCGAAAGACAAAAATAAAAAGACATAAAGTGGGGCGGGTGGGGTCAAACCTTCAAAATTCAGGTAAGATTCTTCCCTTCAGAAACTCAATCCTTTCTCTTAACTGACTCTCTTTGTCCAACCTTCCCTCGATCCTCTTTATCGCATCACTTATGGCTGACCCCTTAATCCCAAAGTATCCCCCTATCTCTTTACCCTTTTCACCAGTCAATATTTTTGCCAAATAAATAGCTACCTGCCGCCCCTCATTTCCTTTTGCTCTCTCCACCAACTCTTTTCGATTCTTTCCGTAAAACAATTGACATGCCTTGATCACAGTATCAATAGATACTCTCTTCCGAAGCCTCTTCGCTTGGACAATCTCTTCATCAACTTTTATCCTCTCAATCAGTCTTAGAACTTTCGCCTTAAATGCCCCCTCCCCGAGGAGTAACCCTGCTTCCATCGTAGCGAATGGATTCTCATCTCTTCCTTCATCCGCTTCAACAAATTCTCTATAAGCTTTTACCGCCTTATTTCTATGGTTTGAAAAGTACGAAAGCGTCTCCTCTGTGTCAACCAATGAATTTTCTGCCTTCTGATTGATAAATACCCTGTAACTCGTCCAAGGATAATCCTGCAGTTCCTTGACCAATTTTGCTCTCACAGGATTCAAATGTATGTACCGACTTAACGAAATCAAATATCTATCTTTGTCCACAATAATCCCCTTAAATCGTCCCTGTAAGAGATGTCCGCTCCTCTGATACTTTCGATTAACATAAACGGTATAGCTCGTATTGATGTTCTGCATGATTTGGGATAAGTTCCCTTTCGGGGTCTCCAGGAGAAGATGATAATGATTATCCATCAATGCATAGGCATGAAGCAGAAAGCCATATCTCTCCTTTGTCCGGCTCAGTATTTTCAAAAACCTTTCCCGATCCGCGGGATTATAAAATATCTTATCTCGCTGGTTTCCCCTCGACGTGATGTGGTAAAAAGCATTTTCAAATTCTACCCTTAATTGCCTCGCCATGCCCATATTCTATTCAATTTGAAAAAATTGTCAATCGAATTTTGAAGGTTTGACCCCAACTTTTTCCATTGAAGGTTTGACCCCAACTTTTTCCAACTTTTGCCAACTTTCAACTCTCGTATCTCCCAACACCAAATTAAAAAAGCCTCTTCATTGACCGGCCTGTTGCTTTAGTAGAATCCAGCAAAACTGAATCGTATCAGAGGACAGAGAAATATTCGCTCGCCCTTGCGGATGAAGAGGGAAAAATTTTAGACTATATTTATTTTGAAGTGAGAGGTCCTGGGGTAGATCGAAAAAGATTGCCAGAAGATGAGAGAGGAGCTTTTACCCATTGATTAATATTTACATTGCGCGGCATGGGGAGACGACCTGGAATGCGGAGGGGAGAATTCAGGGCCGAAGCGACCCTGGGCTTAGTCCGAAGGGTTATGCCCAGAGTTTCGCCTTGCTTGAGCAGCTCAAAGACCGGCCCATCTCGGCCATCTACACCAGTACCCTTCAGAGATCGATTCTCACCGCTCAACCTGTCGCCGAACATTTAGGTCTTCCCATTCAGAAACAGTCTGAAATGGACGAGATCGCTTTAGGGATATTGGAGGGAAAAGGACTTTTTCATTTTGATGAAGAGCTGAAGAGTGAATGGGAGCAGTTCAAGGGGAACCGGTTTACCTACCGTATCCCGGGGGCAGAGAATTATATGGATGTTGCTGTCCGGATTAAGCCATTCGTGGAAAAGATCATTAAACATCATGAGGGCCAGGAGGTCCTGATCGTCGGTCACGGGGTGGTCAATCGGATTTTAATCGGGCTGCTTTTGGAATTTCCCCTGGAGGAGATCCTTAAGATCGAGCAGACCAATGATTGTCTTTATCTGGTTCAGAAAAGCGGGGAGTCAAGGGTCTTTTACTACTTGAATGGTGAAGTCAAAGAGGGGCTCCTGCTCGTAAGCCGGGAGACAAGTCCCTGACGAGAAACGAAAGAACGAAGAAGGCTTAATGGACATTCAAACCCGAAATTGGAAAATCCGTTGCGTGATCTACGATTGTGATGGCGTTCTCTTCGATTCCCTCGAAGCCAACACAAAATTATATAACGATCTCTGTGCTTTGGTGGGGAGAGTCCCTCTGAGGGAGGAAGAGCTGCAATATGTTCACACCCACACGGTCTATGAAGCTATCCACTTCATTTTTGGGAAAGAAAACGATTTGGAAAAAAAGGCCTTAGAATCTCTAAAACAGGTTGATTTAAGAAATTACCTTATCTATTTAAAGATGGAGCCTCATCTGTTTCAAACTTTAGAGAAGCTAAAAGAAAAAGGAATACTTCGGGTCATCAACACCAACCGGACGACCTCGATGAAATATATCATGGAAAAATATGATCTCTGGCAATATTTCGAGATGGTGGTGACAGCCCTCGATGTCAAAAACCCTAAACCTAACCCTGAATCAATCGAGAAGATTATCGAAGCATTTAAATTGAAAAAGGAAGAGATTGTTTTTGTAGGAGATTCTGATGTAGACCAACAGACGGCCAAATCATCGGGCATTAAATTTGTTGCTTATAAAAATAAAGAAATAGCCAATGATGCCTATATCAATGATCACCTCGATCTGTTGAATTGCCTTCCGAATTAAAAGAATTCTGCCAAAGTAACCTTCAAGTCCCTTCCCGCGATAGGCAAGAACAATCCAAAATGCCCCCTACTCCCCCTCCCCATTGTCGCCCAGAATTTCATTAGAAATGTTTGACAAATAGGAGATGATAAAGGAAAATAATACGGATTATTAAGAAAAGATTATAAAGCAATGGAAAATGAAGACCTTTCAAAACTGAAGATTGATAAATCTGTCAGGACTTTTCGGCCGGTCAAGCGTAAAAGGCTTGTCTATTTTGTAGTGGTCACCCTGCTGATCATCATTGCGGGTTTCCTCTACTTGAGCGGCTTCATTTCACCGGCCATCCCAGTGGAAATGGCAAGCATTTCCCAGGTCTATCCCTCCCAGACCATTTCCCAGTTAAATGCGAGTGGTTATGTTGTGGCCCAGCGAAAGGCTGCTGTGGCTTCCAAGATCACCGGCCGGCTTGTTTCGCTGATGGTGGAAGAAGGGAGCAGGGTAAAAGAAGGACAGGTGATCGCCCGCCTGGAAAACGAGGACGCCGTTGCAGCCCGTGATCAGGCAGATGCGAACCTGAAGGTGGCCCGCGCCAATCTAAAAGGGGCCAAGGCGGAACTCGAAGAAGTTTCCCTTACGTTCAATCGAGACAAACAGCTCATCGCAAAGGGAGTGATATCGAGGTCCCAATATGATACTTCTGAAGCCCGTTTTTTAAGGGGTCAGGCTTCAGTGGCGGCGGCAGAGGCGGCAATAAAAGCCAGCTCTGCGGCCCTTCAGGGAGCCAATGTCGCTCTGGAATACTCTCTGATCAGGGCTCCTTTCAATGCGGTCGTCTTGACAAAGAACGCTGATATCGGGGATATCGTAACACCTCTTGGAGCGGCTGCCAATGCAAAGGCTGCTGTCGTCACCATTGCTGACTTAAATTCCTTGCAAGTTGAAACAGATGTTTCAGAAACCAATTTAGGACTCGTGAAGGTTGGACAGCCCTGCGAAATCCAACTTGATGCCATCCCAGATTCACGTTTCCGTGGAGAAGTCCATGCGATCGTTCCAACAGCGGACCGGGCCAAAGCCACCATTATGGTGAAGGTTCGCTTTTTCGAAAAAGATCCCCGTATCCTACCTGAGATGAGGGCAAAGGTTGCCTTTCTTTCACGGCCATTGAAGCGAGAGGAGGAGAAACCGAGGACAGCGGTGATTCGGTCGGCTATTGTCAACCACGGGGACCAAAAAACTATTTTTCTTGTCCAAGGGGACAGAGCCGTGGAGACAGCCATCACCACGGGAGAGCAATTGGGTGAGATGATCGAAGTATTGGGAGGAGCCAAAGCAGGAGATAGGGTGGTGGCGAAGCCGCCGAAGAGATTGAAAAACGGGTCCAGGATCAAGGTCGCTGAAAAGTGAGGATGGAAGGGAAAACACCCATTGTTGAAATAAGAAATTTGAGCAAGTCCTATCACCGGGGGACTCAAGTCGTCCCCGTGTTGCACGATATCACTTTTGACATCAACGAGGTCGAATTCCTGGTCCTCATGGGCCCATCCGGTTCGGGGAAAAGCACGCTTCTCAATCTGATCGCTGGTATTGACAGGGCGGACAGCGGCACGATCAAGGTCGGGGGCGTTGATATTACTTTGCTTTCTGAAACAGAGCTTGCCCAGTGGCGTGCCACGAATGTGGGTTTCATCTTTCAATTCTACAACCTCATCCCGGTTCTCAACGCCTTTGAGAATGTGGAGCTTCCTCTAAATTTGACAGGACTTTCAAAAAAAGAGCGCAGGGAGCATGTGGACATGGCCCTCAGGCTGGTCAACCTTTCCCATCGTTTGGATCATTACCCCAAAGAGCTTTCAGGTGGTGAACAGCAACGGGTGGCCATTGCTCGCGCCATTGTCACCGATCCGACCATTTTGGTCGCAGACGAACCCACAGGCGACCTGGATCGGGTTTCGGCTGAGGAAGTTCTGGACCTGATGGAGCGCCTCAATGCTGAACTGAAAAAGACCATCATCATGGTGACTCATGACCCACGGGCAGCCAAGAGGGCTCAGGTGCTCAGACATCTGGAAAAAGGTTTTTTAAACAATGCTCATTCTCAAAGTCCTCTTTAGGAGTGCTTTTCGAAATAAACTCCGCACCAGTCTCACCATCCTGGGGATTACCATCGCAATCTTGGCCTTTGGTCTCCTTCGCACCCTGATCAGCGCCTGGTATGCAGGCGTGGAGGCTTCTTCTGCCACACGCCTCGTCACCAGGAATTCGGTATCCATCGTTTTCCCGCTTCCTCATTTTTACAAAAATAAGATCCAGCAGGTCAACGGCGTGAAGACCGTTTCTTACGGAACCTGGTTTGGTGGTGTTTACGGTGACGAGAAAAATTTCTTTGCCAACTTTGCCGTGGAACCCAGGAGCTTTCTTGAACTCTATCCTGAATTTATCATCCCTCCAGATGGCAAAGAGGCGTTTCTCAAAGATCAGAAGGGTTGTGTCATTGGAAAAAAACTTGCAGCCAAGTTCGGATGGAAGATTGGCGACATCATTACCCTCAAAGGAACCATCTTCCTGGGAAACTGGGATTTTGTGGTTCGAGCCATCTATCTGGGGAGAGACAAGGATACGGATGAAAGTCAGTTTTTCTTTCACTGGGATTACCTCAATGAAATCGTGAAAAAGTCTCTCTCAGGCTGGGCTGATCAGGTGGGTTACTATATCATTGGTGTGGCCCGCCCAGAGCTGGCAGGCGATGTGGCCGTTGCCATAGATCAAATCTTTAAAAATTCTCTGGCAGAAACCCTGACGGAAACTGAAAAAGCCTTCCAGCAAGGTTTTATTGCCATGAGTGGAGCCATCGTGACGGCCATCCAGATCGTCTCCTTCGTGGTCATTTTCATCATCATGGCCGTGGTCGCAAACACCATGGCGATGACCACTCGGGAGAGAATTGGAGAGTATGCTATCTTAAAGACCCTCGGATTTGGAGGGGGACATATTACTGCACTGATCTTTGGAGAGTCTCTGGTGATCACGATCATGGGTTGTCTGCTGGGTGTCGTGTTGACCTTTCCTGCGACAAAAATCCTGAGCCATGAGTTGGGAACTTACTTCCCCGTGTTTAATATTGGGAGAGAAACCCTTTTATTAAACCTGGTGGCCGCATTGACCATTGCCTTTGTTTCGGCGATCATCCCAACCCGGCGGGCTATTAAAATTCGTATCGCAGACGGCCTCAGGAGGATCGGCTGATGGCGATCCCGATAGCCTACAACTTCCGTAATCTCTGGACACGAAGGCTGACGACTATTCTGACCGTTTCGGGTATGGCCTTAGTGGTTTTTGTCTTTGCCTCCATTTTGATGCTTGCCGGAGGGCTCCAGAAGACCCTGGTCGAGACAGGCTCTTACGACAACCTGGTATTCCTTCGCAAAGGTTCGAGTTCCGAAGTGGTGAGTGGGGTGACCAGGCAGCAAGCTTCCATTTTGGAAACATTTCCTGAGATTGCCATGGGTCCAAGAGGCCAGAAGCTTCTGTCCAAGGAGGTTGTGGTGCTGATTGCCCTGACCAAGAAGGGGAGCGACAAGCCCTCCAATGTGGTTCTCCGTGGCATAGATGAAAACTCTCTTCTCTTGAGGTCACAGGTGAGACTGGTGGAAGGGCGCCTTCCAAGAATGGGCTCAACAGAAGTCATCGCTGGGATGAGCATTGTTCAGAAGTTCAAGGATATAGGGGTGGATGAAACACTCTGCTGCGGAATGCGTGACTGGAGGATTGTGGGAGTCTTTGATGCCGGAAACACTGGTTTCAACTCCGAGATCTGGGGAGATGCGGACCAGTTCATGCAGGCCTTTCGGAGGAATGGTTATTCCTCGGTTATTTTTAAGTTACAGGATTCTTCAGAGTTCCAGAATGTTAAATCACGCATTGAAAGCGACCCCCGCCTGACCGTAGAAGCAAAGCGGGAGACGAGGTATTATGCAGACCAATCCGAGATCATGGCAAAGTTTCTGAGAATTTTAGGTATTTCTCTCACCATTATTTTTTCTATCGGGGCAATTATCGGTGCGATGATTACTATGTACTCTGCTGTGGCCAACCGGACAGCCGAGATCGGAACCCTTCGCGCACTCGGATTTAAAAGGAGAGATATCCTGATTGCATTTCTTCTGGAATCGTTGTTCCTCGGCTTTTTAGGTGGACTCGTTGGGCTCTTCTTCGCTTCCTTCATGCAGCTCATCACCATATCCACAATGAACTTCCAGACTTTTTCAGAACTCGCCTTCAGCTTCTCTCTGAACTTCAATATTATTACTATGGGCATGGTATTCGCACTGGTGATGGGTTTGGTGGGTGGCGTGCTTCCGGCGATACGAGCATCGCGCATGATTATTGTAGATGCCCTGCGGGCAGTTTGAGTCATGAAGATCATAAAATATTTTCTTATATCCCATTGTCAAAAGGAGAGATATTGATGTCTGAATCGCGGTTAAATCCAAAATACAAAGAGACCATATCAAGGCTTGTCAATCAATCCCCCTATTTTTCGCTTCTCTCGATGAAGATCAAAGACCTCGAATGGGGAACGGCCGTTTTGGAGGTTGAACTGGAGGAGAAACATCTCCAGCCTTTTGGTTTTGTCCATGGAGGGGTTATGGCCTCAGTCATGGACGCAGCCACTTTTTGGGCCGTCTTCCCTCAAGTGAAGGATGGAATGGGACTCACGACTGTTGAGATAAAGGTGAATTTTCTTGCTCCGGTCCAGAAAGGGAAGCTGGTGGCCAAAGGCCGGTGCATCAAGATAGGGAAAACTTTGGCTTTAGGAGACGCCACGATTTATAATGCTAAAGGAAATCTCTTAGCCCATGGAACAGCCACGATGATGATCGTCCCTGACCTGAAAGTCGAAGGACAAGAGAACTTACCACCCAAAAAGATATGATTTTTGGGGTTGATTGCCGCCGCATTTTTTAGTTAGAAGATAACTTTCAAATCCCCCCTCGCCCCCCTTTGCTAAAGGGGGGCGAGGGGGGATTAAGACTTTTCATGGTTCGTGCCAGCACGCCGAACTACTGGCCTGCCTGCGCGAAGCCGCTCCGGCGAAAGCAGGAGTTTCTGCAAACATGTTTGGGAGGCCAACCGGCCATGACCAATTACAATTATTTTTAGCGAGACCTCTACCCAAGCTTGCCCGATATCCAGCTCTTTGAGTCTGTGTTCACCTACAAGTCAGTACTGGGGGCCATATGCAGGAATCGAAGATTACGGATGAAAGTGAGCGATAACGAGTAAATTCACCTGCCAGTGTGAAAAGTTTCTGAACGCTGATCAGAGGGAATGAAAAGTTATCTGTCTCTATTTAAGACTCAAACATTTGCCTCTACACGCTTTAACTTTCTAATATCAACTGATTGTTGTGTTTTCCATAAATCAAATTGTAGTTGAAGGCGAAGCCACCCCTCTGGTGTCCGGCCAAAAACCTTTGACAATCTAAGAGCCATTTCAGGACTGATCCCGGACCTGCCGTTCAGAAGGGTGGAAAGAGTTTTTCGTGTAACCCCCAGTGCATCGGCTGCCTCCGTTACACTTAAATTCAGGGGTGCAATACAAAACTCTCTTATAATTTCCCCGGGATGCGGTGGATTGTGCATGCGCATAGAATTCTCCTTTAATGATAATCTTCATAATTTACGTCGATGACATCCCCTTGTTTAATCTTGAAGCTAACACGCCAGTTCCCACTGACTTTCACTGAACACGTCCCTTTACGCTCACCTTTAAGTTCATGCAAATTTAAGCCGGCCAAATCCATATCATCAATGGTTTCAGCCGTCTCGAGAAGAGCGAGGATTCCCCGGAGCCGTGGTACATGTTGTGGATTGACACCTGCTGAGATGCCTGATTCAAAGAGCTGCTTTAGGCCTTTGTGCCGAAAATTCTGTATCATACAGTAAAATTGTAACCTGATACGTTATAGGTGTCAAGAAATTTAGATACTTGATTTGGAACGTCAACAGACCTAATTTATTTATTATTGGTTGAAATCTGCAATGTAGGGACAAAATGACTTGCGGAAGATTTCAGGAAGAAGTTTTCAGGCGGAGGTTTGGTCGGGGGCAATGACCTTGAGGACGTCCTTAAGTATTTTAAATTATCCTGCGAAGTCCAGTGCCACTTGTAAACCGTCCTTACTTAACAAACTTAACTGTGTCTCTTGGGCACGTCCTAAAATGATTTATGAGCGCTCAGTCGATAATATTCTTCCTGGATCGACGTTCCAGTCATATTCCATATATTGAGCTGTTTCGAGTGCCCGTTCTTTACCCAGGAGCTTGGCGACCACATACAAAGACATATCAATTCCCGCAGATATGCCGGCCGATACAATGATTCTTCCGTTGTCTATAATCCGTTTGTTTGCTTGAATCGTTGTGTGAGGCGCCACTTTCTTCAGAAGTTCTATTGCCCCGTGGTGAGTGGTGGCTGCCAGGCCTTCCAGCAAGCCAGCTTTCGCCAGGAGCAGAGCTCCGGTGCATACCGAAAGAATTAACTCTGCCTTTTGTGAAGAGCTTCTTATCCAATCAATCAAGATAGGGTTGTGAATTTCTCTACGAGTGCCTAATCCTCCCGGGACGAGCAGAATATCTGGCTGAGGACAATCCTGAATGGTATAGCTTGGATTAACACTCAAATGATTTCGAGCTGAGATGGGTTGCCCTTTCTCTGCAACCGTATAAACGTTAAAGGGATTTAAATTGTCCTGCCTACCTGTCACTGAGAAGACCTCAAAGGGACCACAAAAATCGAGCACCTCCACTTCATCAAAAATAAGGATAGCGACATTTCGCGATTGATTCATCTCTGTGCTCCTTTCTTCATTAACCTATAATCATTAATGATGGAAATCCAGAATTGAAATTGTATAACCATCAAGGACCAAATGAGATCCGGTCTTTCAGACCGGGTGAAATGATAGTCTTTCCCTCTTTGTCTACGATGAGACATTCGACGCCATCAAGTTTTTGACAGAGGGCATATCCCTTCTCAAGGCCGAGAACAAACACAGCTGTCGCCAGGGCATCGGCTATCATTCCTTCTTTACAGAGTACTGTTACACTTTGACAGTCATCTGTAGGGAAACCATCTTTTGGGTTAAAGATATGGTGATACCGTTTGCTTTCGTAATTGAAGAATCTTTCATAATCTCCTGAGGTGACGACAGCCATATCGGAGACAGAAATTCTTGCCAGGAGTTTTTGAGATTCCCTTGGATTCTGGATACCAATTGACCAGGGTTGATTATTTTTTAGACCTCCAACTCTCAAATCTCCGCCAGCATTGATGATCAAATTTCTATATTCGAGAGACTTCAGAAGTTCAAAAGCCCTGTCCACAGCATAGCCTTTGGCAATTCCGCCCAGATCAATGGCCATGCCTTTCTTTTTCAAGAAAACTTTCCCCTTTTGATCCGTCTCTATATTTTTAAAATTGACCAGACCCAATTTTTCTTTCACTTCTTCTATAGAAGGGGGAATCTTTTTCTTTCTCGCCTCCCTCCAGAGTTCAGTGAGAGGGCCGATAGTGATATCGAATCCACCCTCTGAAAGTTCGGATATCTCCTGTGCTTTTTTGATTACCTCCATGGTTTCTGGAGAGACCTTTAACCATGCTTTTCCGGCGGATCGGTTGATTCGAGTCACATCACTCGAATCAAGCCATGGGCTCATTAAAGTTTCAATCCTTTTAATCTCCTGAAAGGCTTGAAGCACTGCTTTATTGGCTGCTTCCTCATCATCGCCAATGAGGGTGATTTCAATTATTGTCCCCATGGCCACTTGCTGGTATTTAAAGAGATTGGATGATTGTGAAGAAGGTGGATGGAGAATTGAGATGAAAGAGAAGAATAGAAGAATATAAATAACTCTCCCCTTTTTAAAGGGGGGCGAAGGGAGATTACTTAACATATCCTTCCTTCTTTAGTTTCTCGAAGATCTCTTTTGCTTTATCCAAGCTATCGAAGATCAACACGGCAGTGATCGTTGCCCCGGAGACAGAATCGACGCCGGGATCAAAAGTGAATGGGCTGAGGATGGATCTCCCTATGGTTCTGGCTTTAAATTTTTTTATGTCTTCCTCGGTCCAGTTGAGGTTTCCAACTTTTGTAAGCTGGATAGGGACAATATCGATCACCTTTCCTTCACGGTCAAAGGCATATATAAAAAACGTGTCATGGCAGATATCACAGACAGCTCGCCGGCTTGCTAGTTTCGAAAAGAGATTTTTCTGGGATGTTCCGAAATCAACCTTTCCCAAATAAATCCAATCTCCATCTTTCAGGGATATCTTTTCGATTTTAAGGACTTTTCCTCCTGTTGATTCCATTCCTTCCCTTGCCTTTGCCAGCAGTTCTTCTTCTGTGAGAGGTGGCTTTAAAACATCCCCTTCGTAGACAGTTCCTTTTCTTGGTTTTAATAGAGCGAGATCATACTGAAGGACTGCTTTGGTTTCATCCACGAGGCTCTGTAAATCCATCAAACCCAGATGCGTACTCACCACAACGCCTTTTCCCTGAGCATCTTTCCTGACCCAAATCGTGAAAGGGGTTCGAGGGCTTCCAACACCCATATGGGCATCGAATTTAGAATCGCTGATAATAGGATAGGGGACATTATATTGTTTTTTATAAATTTCCACCTCATTCAGGTTATTCCCGGCAGCCACCCCTATCATCTTCACCTTTCCCTTCAATCTGGGATCTTTTTCAATGGATGAATATAACTCATTGAAAATCGGGGCCTGCCTCTGACAGCTCACGCAATAGGTGCTGATGAATTCAATGAGGATTAAATTCCCACGGATTTCCTTGAAGGAGAGACTCTTCTTTTGCGGGATCCCGAGGTAGACCTGTTCTCCTTTGGATAGAGCCTGAGTAAAGGTCAGATCGGGTAAAGGAATGGCGAACCCCATGGCCTTTGTTCCTGCCAATAAAAGGCAGTAGCAGAGAGGGATGGATGAAAAAACAATTCCTATAGCCGAGATGAATTTTCTATTGATCATAGATTTTTTTCTTTATGTTTAGCAGGGTCGGGTCTGTTTTTACCCCGTTAGAAATAATGCCCCGCCGCTCCCTCTGGGCCGGCGGCTGTAGCGGGGTTAGATTTTAGAATAACTCGGGGGGTAATGCCCCGCTCGGTTTCGAGTCGCAACGACTGGAATTTCTAACGGGGTTTACTTCCTTATGAAAAATATTGTGTCACCCAGTTGGCTCAGGGTGGACGGTGACATCAGCATTCGGCATAAGCTTCTGGATGACATGTTCAATCTCTTCTGTGAGATTGTGGGCTTCTTTTAAGGTTTGATTACCATCTACGAGGATATGGATATCTACAAAAAGCTGCGGACCTGAGCAGCGCACCCTCACATTATGACAACCCTTTACGTCTGGTAGGACTTCTAACGCAGATATGATTCTTTTCTCTATGCCTGAGGGGGCAACGTCCAGCAGTGCCTGAATCGTGCGAATACCGAGTTTTATGCTGACGTAAACCACAATCAATCCCACCATGATGGCTGCCACTGAATCCGCTTGGTGAAAGAACGCTAAACCCGGTACTACCTGACTGAGCTTTACGAAAAACAGTCCCAAAATAACTACGCCAGAGCTCCAGATATCAGTGCTGAAGTGGAGTGCATCTGCTTCAAGGGCTTGGCTGTTGTACTTTCTGGCTGCCCGATAGAGGATACGAGAACGGGAGATATCCACCACAATTGATGTGATCATGACAGTGAAGGACCAGAAGGTGACTTTTAAAACAACGGCATGATAAAGAAGACGGTGGGTAGCCTCGTAAAGGATCCAAAAACATGTCACCAGAAGAAGCAGGGTTTCAAAAAGCGCAGAAAGGTTTTCCGCCTTGCCGTGGCCATAAAGGTGATTGCGATCCGCTGGTTTGCCAGAAATTCGGACTGCCAGGAAAGTCATCACCGCAGCCATGAGATCAAGTCCGGAATGGGCGGCTTCGGCAAGAATGCCCAGACTACCAGTGGTAAGCCCTACGATAATCTTAAAACCGGTTAGGCCACCACCCGCCATGACAGAACTCATTGCGGCTGACCTTTTTTCATGTGCGCCGTCTTGAGAAAAGTTACTCATTACCATTTTTCGCCGCCATCAAAAATACTGAGATTCTGGTTTGATAGAGAGATTCACTTTGAGCAAAAGAATTCTATCATAGGGTAATTGAATTAGCAAAAGCGGTCAACCATAAAATGCGATAAGAATCATGGAGGAAAAATCAAAAAGGGACGGTTGTAGATGCTCAATTTCTTGTCAGAAGAGAAAATTTATTCCACCCGTTTATCATTCTTGAAGACCAAGGAGCCGACTGGGCAGACCTTCACACACTCAACGCACTGTCCGCAGGTTGTTTCGCCAATTGGTTTGTCTTGGAAGGTGGAGACCATTCGTTTGAAACCTCTTCGGGTGAAGCCAATGGCTCCGATGCCTAATTTCTCCTGACATACCCAAACGCATTTGCCGCAAAGGACACACTTATTGGGATCATAGATAAAGAGAGGACTGCTTTCATCTATGGGTAGATTCCTCTCGAGTTTTCTGAATCGCTTTGTCTTGAGTTTTATTCCAAGATGTTTAGCAATTTTCTGGAGTTCGCACGAACGGTTTTTTAAACAATGACCGCAATTAACAGGGTGGCTTGCCAGAAGAAGTTCAGCAGAGGTGCGTGCAAGCCTCAAAGCGATTTTACCTCGCGTATTGACCGCCATGCATTCTCTTACTGGTTCAGTGCAGGCTGTGACAGGTTCGTCCTCGCCTTCAACCTCTACAAAGCAGAGACGACAAGAGGCAGAAGGCTGCATCTTTTCATAAATGGCACAGAGGTTGGGTATATAGATTCCATTTTCCAGAGCAACCCAGAGGATCTTTTCTCCCTCTTTGGCTTTTATTTTTTTACCATCAATGGTTAAAGATACTTCTTTCATTTCTCGTTGTATCATGTCATTCCCACCCCGTATCCAGTATGGGGTAAACTCCAGTGGGAATCCAGATAGGTTTTAAAGGAATGGATTCCTGCTTCCGCAGGAATGACACCTTTGAATGAAGTTTTCTTTTCTTTTTTCAAAACATCCAGATTGTTACTTTCCCTCTGACTTAGGCACCCGGTCAGGGGGTGATAATTTGATGACAGCATCATACTGCGGCGGACATGCAGCAAGGCAAGTATTGCACTTAACGCATTTTTCCTGGTCAATGACCTTGATTCTCCTCTTCTTGTCAGTAGAGATAGCCTCAATTGTACAAGTGCCAACACAGGCATCGCAGCCCCGTGCACACTTCTCTGGAATGATGTAATAAGCAATGAGGGGCTGACACCTCAGCGCCGGGCAGCGGCCTTCTTTAATGTGAACCTCATACTCCTCCCGGAAATATCTCAGGGTTGTGAGCACAGGATTGGGTGCGGTTCTGCCCAGACCACAGAGTGATCCTTGCTTTATATCCTCTGCCAGTTCCTGGAGTGTCTCAATATCTTCCATTTTTCCACGGCCCTTTGTGATGTCCTCGAGGATATCTAACATTTGCTTTGTTCCCAAACGGCATAGAGTACATTTTCCACAGGATTCCTTCTGGGTAAAGTCAAGAAAATAACGGGCTACTTCAACCATGCAGTCGTCCTCATCGAGAACGACCATTCCACCAGAGCCCATCATGGCTCCGCTTTCCTGGAGAGAATCAAAATCAATGGGAATGTCGAGTACCGATTCAGGAAGGCATCCGCCGGATGGGCCGCCAATTTGAACTGCCTTGAAACGCCTCCCTTTGGTGATACCGCCGCCCACCTGGAAGATGATCTGGCGCAGTGTTGTACCCATGGGGACTTCTACTAGACCTGTATTGACGACTTTCCCTGCGAGGGCGAAGACAGCTGTGCCCTTGTTTTTTCCAATACCTATCTGTAAGCGCCACTCCGCCCCATTTTTTATGATATGAGGGACATAGGCCAGGGTCTTTACATTATTAATGAGAGTCGGTTTTCCAAATAGACCTTGAAGGGCAGGGTAGGGGGGACGATGTCGAGGGATTCCGGGTTTCCCTTCTATCGACGCAATGAGGGCTGTCTCTTCTCCGCAGACAAAAGCACCTGAACCTTGGAAAAGTTTGATGTCAAAGCTGAAGTCACTCCCAAGAATATTTTCTCCAAGCAACTTGTATTCTTCCGCTTGATGAATCGCATTCCGAACCCTTTGTACAGCCAGGGGATATTCAGCTCGAACATAGATATAGCCATGACGGGCACCGATGGCATAGCCTGCGATAATCATTCCCTCTAATACTGAGTGAGGGTCACTTTCCAAGATAGCTCTGTCCATGAAGGCGCCCGGGTCGCCTTCATCGCCATTACAGATCAGATATTTTGGTTCTCCTTCTGAGCGACGGCAGACATCCCACTTATCTCCAGCCGGGAAACCTGCGCCTCCCAAACCCCGTAATTTAGACCGCTTGATCTCCGATACAATTTCCTCTGGTTTCATCTGGAGAGCTTTTGACAGATTTTCATATCCGCCGTTCGCAATATAATGTTCTATCTCCTCTGGATTAATTTGGCCGCAATTCTTTAAAAGGATTCGCTGTTCATATTTTGATCGGGGAAAATCAGAAAAGCTGGGGATCAGGTCATTTTCTTCGAGGGCGCCTAAAACAAACTCAAGACAGGGATCACCATTTAAAATGAAGCTATTGATTAAATTCTCGGCTAAAACTGGATTGACATGGCCATAACAGATGGAAGGATATCCCGGTTTCCGAAGTATGACCAGAGGCTCAGCATAACAGTGTCCCATGCAGCCCACTTCATAGACGAGGCAATTGAGATTTTGTTTTTTCACTGTGTCTTTTATCGCCTGAAGGACCTCGAGCGCGCCAGCCGCTCTGCCGCAAGTGGCAGTCCCGACCAGAATCACTGGCACTTGGTCATTCCATATCTCCCTCCAGCGGGATTGCGCCTGCTTTTTTATTTCATCGAATTTCAATTCTTTTCCTTTTCTTCTTGCTCTTTTTGAAGCTGATAGGAGAGCAGGATACCATCTACGCGAGTGGGATTAGCTTTGCCCTCAACCTTTTTATCCACAACGCTCACGGGCGCCATGGCACAACAACCGACACAAGCCACTATATCGAGGTCAAACTCGCGATCAGGGGAGGTCTCACCCGGTCCTATTTTCAATCTTCTTTGCCACGCTGCCAGAGTGATGTAACCCCCCTTTACATGACAGGCAGTTCCCATGCAAACCCTTATGGAATGCTTGCCGGGAGGGGTGAGACGAAACTGGTTATAGAAGGTTGCTACGCTGTAGACATCAATGTCTGGAATATTGAGGAACCTGGCAACCTCGAGCATGGCATAGGGCGGTAGATATCCAAGCTCTTCCTGGATTTTTTGTAAAATGGGTATGAGGTTTTCTCTTTTACTTCCTATGCCTTCTAATATGACCCTTGTTTTTTCTTTGATCTCTGCCTCTTCGTTGCTCATCTTCGTCTCTATTAATTGAAATAACGAATTCAGACTCCAAAAACAAGAGTCTTCTCAATCTTTTTTCGAATCCCCTGGTGAAAGGCAATTTCTAAAATAGAGGGTAGAATTTTCCTATTCTACATGAGGCCAACGGATCCCAACACCTCGCGTGGGCTGGTGATCAATTTTTGGATGCCGAGCTCTTTAGGATAGGCGCCAAAGGCGAGGCCCATCAACTGGGTGAAATAAAGGATGGGAATTCCATAGCGGGTTTTATAGGCTTCCTCAATCTGCCTTTGACGGCCATCGAGGTTCGCTTGGCAGAGAGGACAGGCGACAGTAATGGCATTGGCCCCCGCCTCCTTTGCCTCACGGAGAATATCGTTTGAAAGCTTGAGGACCATATCAGATCGGGTGAGGGTCATCGACACACCACAGCACTCTGTTTTAAAGGACCAATCAATCGTTTCTGCGCCCAAGGCTTTAACAATGGTATCCATGCTTTGAGGATCTTCGACATTGTCAAACTGGCAAACTTTTGGGGGACGTGTGAGGGCGCATCCATAATAACAGGCCACCTTCAAACCTTTAAGTTTCTTTCGAATCCTCTCGCGGATTTTCTCGATACCCATTTCAAGAAAGACTTCTAAGGGATGATAAACTCTCACCTTGCCCTGATACTTGTAATCGAAAACCTCGTGAATCTTTTTCTTTAAATCGGCATCATGCTCCAGCTCCACATTGGCTGCCTTAAATCTGGAAAGGCATGCCAGACAGGGAGCGATCAATTTATCAAAGCCGTCCTTTTCAGCATGAGAAAGGTTAAGAACTGGAAGGGCAATCGATAAAAGATGAGAAGTCGCATGGGCGGATGAGGCTCCGCAACAAACCCAGTCCTTCACTTCTGCGAGGTCAATTCCTAACGCCTTGGCGACATATTTCAAAGAGAGATTGTAATCATATCCAGAGGAACTGAGAGAACATCCCGGGAAATAGGCATAGCGCATCAGCAAACTCCTTACATTAATGTTAGAGGATCGTCCCGCAAGGCGGGACTTGAGGAGCGCTACGCTTAAGGCCGGAGGCAAAAGATTTTTCCTGCCTCAAGCGAAAGCGATCCTCGAACGAAGCGCTCCTCAAGCGAAGCGGTCCTTTTCCATTGCACGAATTCTGGCCATTACCTTCCGAAGTTCTTTTGCCCCATGACTGAAATGGGGAAGGGGCTTGAGCTTTCCCTTCAATAGCATGGGAGAAGCCATATCGATATCTTTAAAAGGCGTCAGCATCCTTAAATTAATTAGCAGGGCAAGCCCCAGTTCATACACCTTTCCAAAACGTTCCACCAATGCCATAAAGATTCGATGCAAGGCAGGGATGGCAGGGTAAGGGTTATAGTATTCAGACTCCTTTGACATCTCCCTCAATCCATCAATGACCCGGAGGATATTGATGTCCTGGGGACAACGAGTATTACAGGTTTCACAAGAAAGACAGATCCAAATGGCGCCTGACCAATAAATCTCTTCAGCCAGGCCGAATTGGGTCGCTCGCATCAGTTCGTGAGGTTTCATCCTCATGGCATAAGCAGAGGGACAGCCCAATGTACATTTTTTGCACTGGTAGCAGAGCATGACATTCTCGCCCGTCAAGGTTTGAAGGTCTTTGCTGAGTTTCAAATTTTCCTTTGAAAAGACGACGGTCATTTTATCTCCTCTTTAAATCT
Source organism: Deltaproteobacteria bacterium CG03_land_8_20_14_0_80_45_14 (assembly GCA_002780715.1). GTDB lineage: Bacteria > Desulfobacterota > BSN033 > BSN033 > UBA1163 > UBA1163. Next base: position 2,451 of record PEUO01000121.1, on the reverse strand, counting down.
CAAACATTGCTCTCTGTCGCATCACAGGGTTTATAGATGACCGGATTTGACTCTTTTGGGAAAAAGACAGTAAAAGTAGTTCCTCCGCCTTCCTCACTTTCGACGGAGATGGAGCCCAAGTGAGCGTCCACAATGCTCTTGACAATTGAAAGTCCGAGGCCTGTCCCGACGATCTGACGAGTTTCTATGGTTTTCACCCGATAGAATTTATCAAAGATTCGAGGGAGATCCTCTTTTTTAATGCCAATCCCAGTATCCGAGACCATGGCCTTCACAAATCCGCCCTCTTCAACGAGATTGATCCAAACCTTTCCACCCTCAGGCGTATATTTGATGGCATTGGAAATGAGATTGGTGAAGATTCCCTCCATACTATTTCGGTCTGCATGGATCACCGAAACATTGGAAGGGGCGGAGAATTGAAGATCGATCTTTTTGTTGTCAGCCACAACCCTCATCAGATCCACCACTCTTTGAATCACATCGTGAAGGGCGAGAGGCTCTTTGTATTGAACCATCTTTCCTGCTTCAATTTTGGAAAGGTCAAGAAGGTCTTTGATCAGATCGAGAAGTCCTTTTGTCCTCTCTTTGGCGCGGGAAAGGAGTCGTTCCTGCTTTTCTGTTATTTCCCCTGCCATTTTATTCAGGATGACAGTCAGTTGCTGTTCAACAGCGGCGATAGGCGCTCGAAGTTCATGGGTGACCATAGCGATGAACTCTGATTTCATCTTGTCGAGTTCTTTCAGATGACTAATATCCTGGAGGACGGTGACAGAACCCATGGTCTCACCGAGATCGTTTCGTACAGGGGCAGTATGGGCACGGAGAAAAATCTCTCCGGATTCTCCAATACTCAACTCCTGGGAGACAGAAGTATAACTCATATCCTTTGTCTTCAGACTTTCTTCAATGGTCTTGGACAATTCTGAATGGAGATTACACTGGGGGAGGAAATTTCCCAGAAGTAAAGTTTCGGAAGTTATCAGCATTCGACTTGCAGCCGGATTCGTGAGAACAATGCAACCGTCACGATCGCACACCAGGACACCATCGCCCATGCAATTGATGATGGTTTTGATCTTAGACTTCTCGGTGGCAATATCCCGAAGAGATCTCTCCCGTTCCCTTCGCAGAAACTCCGCTTCTTTCTGGAGGGCTCTCCTCTCCAACGCTCTTCTCACAATGATGCGGAGTTGGTCTGGGGTGAAAGGTTTGGGGATGAAATCGTAGGCCCCCTTTTTCATGGCCTCCACGGCTGACTCCACCGTCGCATAACCTGTGATCACGATGACAAGGAGGTTCGGATCAATGGTTCGTATGTGATCCAGAACTTCCATTCCACTCATTCCA
>PEUO01000121.1:409-1037 GCA_002780715.1 Deltaproteobacteria bacterium CG03_land_8_20_14_0_80_45_14 | reverse complement strand
GCCGTGATGACACCCCATCCGTTTTTGGAGAGGATCCGCGAGCAACCCTCTCGCATGATCTGCTCATCATCGATGACGAGAATTTGTACTTGATCAGGCATACATTACCCTGTTGGAGGAGCGCTTCGCTATAGGATCGCTGGGCTTGAGGAGCGTTTCACTTGGGGCCTAGAGAATTTGCCTCCAACCTCTTCCCTCTAACCTTCATCTTTATTTAGCAAGCAGGTTCTCGATCCGTTTCACCAATACTTCTGGCTCTACGGGCTTATCGATGTAATCGTCTGCTTCCGTTTCAAGTCCCATCTGTTGTGTGTAGCGGCTCGTAGAAATCTTGGAGACCACTGCCGTCAGAAGAAGGATGGGGATCTTACTCAATTTAGGATCGGCCTTTAACTCCCTACATACTGCGTACCCATCCTTGTCCGGCATCATCACATCAAGGACTATGAGATCCGGTTTTTCGGTCTTGGCCTTTTGCAGACCCTCAACCCCGCCGTAGGCAGCGGCCACATTATAATTCTTAGATTCTAAAATCATGGTCACCGCTTCCACTAAATCCGGATCATCATCAACGATCAAAATCTTCTTTGCCATCTTTCTCCCCCTCCTTTTTGTAATTCATAAAACG
>PEUO01000121.1:0-393 GCA_002780715.1 Deltaproteobacteria bacterium CG03_land_8_20_14_0_80_45_14 | reverse complement strand
TCTGGGAAGCAGTCCTGCAGCCTTGGCAATCTCGGCCACCTTCTCCTCCCACTCTATCGCCATGATATGAATCCCCCGAACCCCAGGAATCTCCCTGAGCTTCTGAATCGTCTCCACACACATCTTGATCCCCTCCTCCGACTGCCTCTCCTTCGGCACCCCCCTCATCCTCTCGATCATCGCATCCGGCACATCCATCCCCGGCACCGAATTCTTCATATACTTCGCCATCCCCACCGACTTAAACGGCGTCACCCCCGCCAAAATCGCACACCTCTCATGTAATCCCCTCTCCCTCACCATCTCCATCCACCTTGCAAATTTTTCAATGTTGTAGATACACTGAGTCTGAATAAACTCACACCCAGCCTTCACCTTCTTCCCTAACCTCGC
>PEUO01000251.1:260-15971 GCA_002780715.1 Deltaproteobacteria bacterium CG03_land_8_20_14_0_80_45_14 | reverse complement strand
ACCGAGAATTGCTGGCAAATCATCAATGGCCTTGACAGATTCAGGGAGATTCATTATATTAGCGTTATTCTCGGTAGAGAATAACGAGAGGAGCGAAACCATGAAGATCGGTTATAAGGTCTGGTTGGATAACAATGGAAAGGCATTTGGGGATGGCCCCTATGAACTTTTAAGCTTGGTTGAAAAAATGATCTCCCTTCACCAGGCAGCCAATCAGATGGGCATGTCCTACAGCAAGGCCTGGCGTTTAATCCGGACCCTGGAGGAAAGGCTTGGCTTTGCTCTCCTGGAACGGAAAGTCGGGGGCCAATCCGGAGGAGGCTCACACATTACTCCCCAAGCAAGAAATTTAATGAAACATTATGAAAGGTTTCGTAAAGATGTAAATACAGCCCTTGAAAAAATCTACCTAAAACATTTTGGGTCTGTGGAAAGAAAAGGATGGAAATAAAGAAGATCCCTTTTTTAATATCAATCTTTTTAGCATTCGCCTTTATTCAAAATGCCCACTCTGCATCAAAGAGAATTTTGATCTTCGCTGGCGCTGCAAGCAAACCTGCCACAGAAGAAGCAGTAAGAATTTTCAAGGAGAGATTTGAAATATCTGTCGATGTGGTCTTTGGAGGTTCTGGGTTTGTCCTCTCTCAGATGAAATTGACAAGAAAGGGCGACCTCTACTTCCCAGGATCCTCGGACTTTATGGAGATGGCGAGAAAAGAAGGCTTCGTTCTCCCTGAATCAGAAAAAATTCTTGTTTATCTCGTCCCTGCGATCAATGTGCAAAAAGGAAATCCAAAAAGGATCTATTCTCTCAAGGATCTGACAAAGGATGGCATAAGGGTAGCCATTGCCAATCCAGAAATGGTCTGCGTTGGGACCTATGCTGTAGAAATCGTCGAAAAGAATTTCACTCCTGTTGAAAAAGAAAAGTTTAAAAAAAATTTAGTTAATTATACAGAAAGCTGTGAGAAAACGGCTAATGTCATCTCCCTCAAAGCAGTCGATGCGGTCTTGGGCTGGAGGGTTTTTCAGCACTGGGATCCTGATCGCATTGAAACAATCTACCTTAGACCGGAAGAAATTCCCCGGATTGGGTACATCCCAATCGCCATTTCAAAATTTACCCAGGATAAAACGATGGCTCAAAAATTTATCAATTTCATTCTCTCCCCTCATGGGAAAGCCATTTTCCAGAAATACCACTACTTGATGGATATTCAGGAGGCACGACAATTTACCAGACCCGATACGCCTATTGGAGGGGAATATGCTCTTCCGAATGAATGGAGGACAATGAAAAAATGAGTTTTCGTTATACGATGATCGGAGCAGCAATCTGCATATTTATCTTCTATTTAGGACTCATTCTCTCCCTTTTCTATTTTGTCGGTGGAAAAGGATTTTGGGAAGCTTTATTACACCCCAACACTCTATTTTCTATCCGATTGAGCCTGATGGCTGCCACCATCGCTACATTTTTTGCTGTGCTTATCGGGCTTCCATCAGCCTATGCTTTATCTCGTTTCAAATTTGTGGGCAAGGGAATTTTAGATACATTTTTAGAAATTCCGATGATCATTTCACCCATCGCTCTTGGCGCCGCTTTTCTCGTCTTCTTCAATACTCCCTTAGGGGAATTGATCCAAACAAAAGGCATTTTTTTTGTTTTCGAAGTCCCAGGCATTGTCTTAGCACAATTTGCTACCATTGCAGGTCTGGTAACACGACTGATGAAGGCCTCTCTGGATGAAATCTCTCCGAGGTATGAAGCCGTAGCTCGATCTCTCGGATCATCCCCATGGCAGGCCTTCTATCGAGTCACCCTTCCCCTTTCATTTCGGGGACTCCTTGCTTCTATCATCCTTTCCTGGGCAAAGGCGTTTGGAGAATTTGGGGCCACGGTCACGCTTGCAGGGGCAATGCCAGGAAAGACAGAAACGATGCCTATTGCCATTTTTACTGCTTTAGCCTCGGCCAATATTGACAAAGCGATCGTCCTGATTCTCATCTTAGTGGCCTTCGGCCTCTTAATCCTTTACGGTGTCCGATTGACCGGGAAAAGATATCGATATGATTAGGATTGAAGGCCTTACCATTCTTTTTGAATCGTTTAAGATAATGAATTTCAATATCCAAATTGAGGAGGGAGGATTTCATTTTCTCCTTGGCCCAACAGGGAGTGGAAAAACCCTGATCCTTGAATCCATCATGGGACTCCGTAAACCCAAGACGGGCAGGATCTGGATTGGTGACAGGGAAGTTCAAGGTCTACCGCCAGAGCGTAGAGGGATCTCTTATGTTCCGCAAGACCTGGCCCTTTTTCCTCATTTAAAGGTAAAAGAGAACATCCTTTTTGGAATCAAGGCAAGAGATCTGGACATGAAGATCTATGAAGAATATGTCGCTGCCCTGATTGAAGTGATGAAGATCGACCACCTTCTCGAACGATACCCTGCCTATCTCAGCGGAGGGGAAAAAAAACGAGTGGCCCTCCTCAGGGCCTTGGCGCCCAAACCGAAGCTCCTTCTGCTTGACGAGCCCCTCTCTGGCCTCGATCCATCCATTAAAATCGATATTCAACATCTTCTAAAAAATCTCCATACCTCCTTTCATCCAACCACTCTCTGTGTCACCCACGACTTCGAAGAGGCATACTCTTTAGGCGATGGGATAACCATCTTTATCGATGGAAAGGTAGAACAGGTTGGAAAACGAGACGATGTCTTTTTGAGGCCTAAGTCTATAAAGGTGGCTCATTTTTTGGGTGCAAAAAATCTCTATAAGGCAAGGATTTTAAAGAGCGACGGATTATTACAACGATTGATTCTTAGGGTCAACGGCCTCCAATTTTCTATTCCAGCAAGTTTGTATCAAGATCAGATGGAGGTGGGGAAAGAAGTCGACCTTTTCATCCGGCCTGAAGAGGTGATGATCATCCGCGAAGGGAAACCTGTGAAGGATTCTTTAAGACGAAATATTTTTGAAGGGAAGATACTCGACATCGCCGATAAAGAGAGATATCACCTGGTTTATTTTCAAACGATGGAAGGAAAGATCCCTTTTGAAATCTCCATTCCCAACTATGCCTTTCGGAATCTAAAACTCTCGATCGGGAAAATAGTCAGAATAGCTCTTAGAGAAGAATCCCTCTGGTTGATGACTTGAATCCTCTGTGAAGGTGTGCAGAGGATGGAAAGATCGTTATTCTTCAATACGAATCTCGATACGTTGAAAAGTTTTACAACCTTTCAAGGAGGAAAGCATCCCTTTTACTGTCTTGGTCAGAAATCCTCTGACGAAAGGGGTCATCGGAATCGTTCTCCCATCTACCCTTAGGGAAACTTCTTTCTCTTCCTTTGATTTTAGAAACTCCTTCTCGATAAAGTTGGAAAGCCCTTTCATATCTTCAAGGGGAAAACAGGGAACGCCGACACTGAATTTTTGGCTCGAAACAATAGCAACGAGGCTATCCCTCTTTGTACAGAGAAGTTTTTTATGCTTCTCCTTCCGAAAAACCTCGATCTTAGGCTGTACATCCTTTTTGTATCCTTCTGAAAGGATGAGGTCCACATCCTGAATCCATCTTCTCCGAATTTCATCCAAGGTTAAATCCTTTTCCACATCCCGAATCAAAGCGATCTTTTCGGGAGATGAGATGACTACGGTGTGCGCCCCTGCTTGCTTGTGCCTCCAGCTATCTTTCCCCTCCCGATCCACCTCAAACCCATGAATATCATGTTTGACTGTAGCGACCCGGTAGCCCCGTCGTGTTAACTCGGGGAGTAATTTTTCAATGAGGGTGGTCTTTCCGCTATCCGATTTTCCAACAATGGAGATGATAGGAATCATCCATAATCCCCTTGGAATACTGGAATGTTGGAGTAATGGAATAATGAGAAATACATGGGAGATTTCTTTCTACCCAATATTCCATCTTTCCATTATTCGCCCCACCCAGCTAAAAGTTTCGGTCCAGCAGTTGGACCTTTACCTTGTCCCCTGCCCTCACAATCTCCTGATCTTCAGGGATGACGATCAAGCCATTTGCCCTTACCATGGACTTCAAAATTCCGGATCCCTGCTCTCCAGTGATGGTGACAAAATATTGATCCTTTTCAAAAGAGACAGAGCCTCTGATGAAATAACGACTGCCTGGCTTCTTCCCAATCTGTTCCTTCAAGATGGCCTCAATGACAGGCCGAAAGAGTTGACGACGACCCATCATCTTTAGAAGCGAGGGCCTTACAAATTGCTCAAAAGACACCATGGATGAGACGGGATTCCCTGGAAGGCCAAACATTGGTTTTCCTCCCATCGTCCCAAAGGCCAAAGGCTGTCCAGGCCTCATGGCCACTTTCCAAAAGACCATCTCCATACCCAAACGCTTCATGACCTCTTTAACAAAATCATAATCACCCACTGAAATCCCTGCAGAGGAAATTAAAACATCCGCTCGTGTTCCCTGACGCAGTTTCTCTTCAATCTCCTCTTTTCGATCCTTGGCAATGCCCAATTGAAGAGGTATGGCCCCACAATCCTTCACCTGGGCAGCCAGGGTGTAGGAATTACTTGAGACGATTTTGACCTCATCCAAATCCCCATCCACATCGACTAATTCATCTCCGGTGCAGAGGATGGCGACTAACGGTCTCTGATAAACAGAGACAAAAGAACGTCCTACGGAAGCAAGCATTCCCACCTCTGCCGGGCGGAGAGTATCCCCCTTGGAGATTACACGATCCCCTTTTTTCACATCCTCTCCAGACTTCCGGATGTTTTCACCCAAAACAGCGGCTTTGAAAATCAATACCGATCCATCTTCCTTCTTTGTCTCTTCAACAGGAATAACCGTATCTGCCCCTTTCGGAATGGGAGCGCCCGTCATGATACGGATAGCCTTTCCTTTCTCAAGTTTCTTTGTCGAAATAAAACCTGCAGGGAGGTCTTCAATCACCTCTAAACAAACAGGATGATTTCGGGAAGTCTTCTGGACATCTTCAGATTTCAGTGCATACCCGTCCATGGCTGAATTATCCAAGGGGGGAATATTCCTTTTGGCAAAGATATCTTCCGCCATGACCCTCCCTAATGAATCTAAAAGGAAAACCTTTTCGAATCCTAAAGGATGGATGTGAGAAAGAATTTTATCTAAGGCATCATCTACTGTAATCATAGCTATACGCGGCGACTCAATTCAGAGCTCCTTAATCAAGGCTAAAGCCTTGAGTTACTGTTCGATGTCGGGTTGTAACTCAGCCCTTCAGGGCTGACCGGACCTCCGAAGACTTAAGCGATGATATTTATTTCGCCCTGTATAAATATATAACATAAAACTGAATTCATGGAAATGTGTCGAGAAATAAAAATCTCAAGGATTAAATATTCTGGTCGTCTGACTAATCAACCTCTTTTACAACAGACGCCTGGGGTTCTGGAAATCCTTTTTTTTCTCTCAGATTGGCATTATATTTAAGAAGACTCGAATCGTGGTCGCTGACAAAATTGTGAAGAGCCTTCAGTTGAAGCGGATATGAAGAGCAATCGAGGGGATTTTTTTCATCTGGATCAAGTTTTAAGTCAAAGGCCCAGCATCTATTTTTCTTTAATGAATACTGGACCTTTATGAGACGGGTGTCCAGAGACGAGATGGATTCTTCGTGTCCATAAAAGAAAATAGGTTTTCGCCTCAATTTTTGGCTAAAAAGGGACTCTCCGTCAAAGGCCATTGGGGGATATGAAATCCTCATCGCATCAAGGAGGGTCGGCAATATATCCACATGGTTTGTAGGAAACCTAAATACTTTTGGCTTAAAAAGCGCTGGTTGACAGAGAATTGCTGGAGTCTCCAGATTTTCATTATAACTATATCGATAATGCATAAAATTATTAGGATGGTGTTGACCAAAAGCCTGGCCGTGATCCCCCATGATGACCAAAATGGTGCGCTCCAATAGCCCTTTTTCCTGGAGATGATCATAAATACGCTTAATCATATGGTCGAGAAGATTTAAATTATTATAATAGCGGCTGATCAAACGCCCATCATCCTCCATGATGCGGTAATCCTCGCCATAGTCAAAATAGGGGAAGTGGGCGGCAAAGCTGATGTAGATCCCCAGAAAAGGTTCTCTCGCTTTACTCAATCTTTGAATAAAGAAGTCCACTGTTTGAATTTCGTCTCTTGCGATATAATGACCAAGGGAATGAAATTCTTCTTTTATTTTAAATTTCAGATTTTCATAGCTATGAATCTCTCGCAGTCCGTTATTTTTTACAAACTTCGTTTGAAAGTACCAGGAGATTGAAGAAGGGGTCACTAAAAAACTGTCGGTGCCCTCACCCAACCAATTATATATGGCAGGAACTTCAGCATCCGGACGTGTGCCGAATGTCTCGCGGTTGAAAAAATCGTAGAGTCCACTAAATAATGAAAAAATTGCCTTGGTGCTGACATTCGATGTGGTGTAGTGCTTTTTTAAATACCAGCCCTCTTTCGAAATCTTATAGAGAAACGGCATGGGCATTGGATTACCATTGCCTGTGTCAAAAATATATCGAGTGCCCACCGACTCCATAATAAAAAAGACAATATTCCATGGATGATTACTTTGGGCCGGTAGAAATTTTGCCGGCTCCATCGGACTGGATTCAATAGGACGAGAGAACTGGATATCTGATTTATTTCCCTTGGCAATATTACTAATTCGATCTTCAGAGGAATGTTTAAAGAAAACATTCTCAGCCGCATCAGATAGGAGAAAAAGCGCCGGATTTAAACGCACCTCATCAGGAACATTTTTGGTTCTGTCATCAACTGCCAATATAGAAAGGGATGAGAGAAAGATGACCAACACAATAGAAACCCTGGCCATCCAAATCCTTAAACTAAGCGGGGATTGGAGAACCAGCCAAAAAAGTGTAAACGGAAAAAGAAGAAATAGATAATCTCTTATCTCAATGAGTTTAAGGGTTTCAATAAATGAAATGTCTGAAAATGTCTCCTTGATCACAGAAGTGTCGAATCCTGTCTGAACATCAAAGAGCAGGCGACCATGACCCCATGAACGAGAAGCAGAACCATTAAAACAATATGTAAAAAGACAAGTCCTGAAATCTTTAAAATTGGAAATGTTTTTCTCCCTTTGATGAAATAGGTCACTCGGGACAGGAGCCAAGATAGCAGGAAACAGACAAGGACAAGGGCAAGGTCATAGGGCAAATAAGCAAGCGTAAACCACACTGGATGATGCGCCGGATTAAAATCAAAGGGTCTCACTGGATTGGTAAAAAGACCGATCGAGAGTTGAATCCGGTAGACAAACACCATTGCCAATAGACCTATAAAAAGCGCAAAGGATGCCCCGCTCGAAGTGACGATTCCTGTAAGCAAATGAGAGTATTTCCTTAAAAGGGCTTTAACTTTTATTTTAACCATGCCGAGAACTTTGGGCGCTGATCTTTTTTACCCCGTTAGATACATTGAGAGCAAAGCAAATCTGTGTAATCTTCTTTTCAAATCTCTGTAATCAAGAGAGCTCATAGTGGTTCTCAGAGCTCTCTCTTAAACTCCTTGACAACAATTCTGTGTTTTCGGATCAGATTCTGAAGTTGCCTCCGGTCCATTCCCACATCCAAAGCGGTCTTGGAAATATTCCCTTTGTTCCTCTTTAAAGCCTCTCTCAAAAAAGCCCTCTCCACTTCATTCTCTGCCTTCCGCCTTAATTGCCATTTCATTCGTCTCAATTCTTCACTGTCTCTCGGCACCGAAACCATTGCCTTTCCACCCTCCCCCCTCACTTCGGGTGGGAGGTCTTCTACTTCAATCCGATTGGATCGAGCCAAAAGCATGGCCCTTAAGATACAATTCTCTAACTCCCTCACATTTCCAGGCCATAAATGGTTTTCTAAGGTTTGAAGAGCCTTTTCCGAAATCTCCAGAGGTCTATCCTTCACTTCCTTCTTATGCTTCCCAATAAAATGAGAAACCAAAAGAGGAATATCCTCTTTGCGTTCTCTCAATGGTGGAAGTTTAATGGAAACGACGTGAAGTCTGTAGAAGAGGTCTTCGCGGAATTCTCCTGCTTCAACCGCTGCCTTCAAATCTCGATGGGTGGCAGCAATCAGCCGGACCTCTACATCAATCTCCTCTGTCCCCCCTACCCTCATAAAACGATAGCCTTCGATCGCTCTTAATATTTTGACTTGAAGTTCCTTGGGCATCTCTCCAATTTCATCGAGAAAGAGGGTTCCTTTATGGGCCAGTTCAAAACTTCCGATCTTTCTCTTTCCAGCGCCAGTAAACGCCCCTTTTTCATGGCCGAAGAGTTCGCTCTCAAGAAGTTCTCTCGGGATGGCAGAAGAGTTGACCACGATGAAAGGAAAACCTGCCCTCTGGCTATTGAAGTGAATGCCTCGGGCCACCAATTCTTTCCCTGTGCCACTCTCGCCCTCAATCAAAACCGTCGCCTTGCTATCAGCGACTTGGTGGACAATGCCCATCATCTCGATCATCTTTGGATGTTTACTGATGATAGTATCCATTCCGTAAAGGGACTTAATTTCCTCTCTCAACTTCCGATTTTCATCAATGAGGTCAGCCTGGAAAAGCGCCCTTTGGATCACCAGTTCGACCTCTTCCATTTTAATCGGTTTCAGAAGGTAATCCGTGGCTCCTTCTTTCATGGCATTGACAGCTGACTCAATTGTTCCATAGGCTGTGATCAGGATCACAGGAACCTCCGGGCGGAGCCGTTTCACATCGTGAAGTAAGCTGAGGCCATCCTTTTCAGGCATCTTCATATCGGTGAGGAGAAGGTTGACCTCGTTCTCCTTAAAAATACGAAGGGCCTCCTCTCCATCTTTAGCAAGGAGAAGTCGGTATTGGTCCTGAAGGTTCACTTCCAGAATCCGTCTCATCTTCTCTTCATCTTCTGCAATGAGGAGGGTCCTCTTCATCTCTTATATTTCCTTTTCCAAAGGAAGGGTGATCGTAAAATTACTTCCTTTTTCCTCCTCACCCTCCACACTAATATCCCCTCCATGTTGAGTGATAATACGATGGGCGATGGAAAGTCCTAAGCCTGTTCCTCCCTCTTTTGTCGTGAAGAATGGTTCGAAGACTTTGGGCTGCACCTCTTTGGGAATCCCTTTCCCTGAATCACTGAACCGAACCACCACTCTACCTCTGGCGTTTTCTAACACCATTACCTTCAGAACCCCTCCATGAGGCATCGCTTCCAGGGCATTGACACCCAGATTTGTAAAGGCCTGCCTCATCTGATCCGGATCGATCGAAACCTGAAGAAGCTTCTGAGGAATCTCTCTTTTAATCTCCACCCCCAGGGTTTTTGCCTGCGGAGAGAGGAGGAGAAGGGTTTTTTCCAGCACCTCCCTGAGATCGCAACTCACCAATTTCGGCTCCTTCGGCCTTCCAAAGTCCAGGAAGGTGCTAATCAATCCATTGATCCGTTGGGATTCTTCTAAAATATAGTTGGTCATCTCCTCCCGAATCTTCTGATCTTTATGCTTTCGAACGGTCTCCGCAGATCCAGTGATAATACCTAATGGGTTCCGAATCTCATGAGCGATTCCAGCAGCTAATTCACCGATGGCCGCCATCTTTTCAGCTTGCATGATCTGTTTATCTTTTAAGCTCATATCCCGATAGATGAGGGCTCTGGAGATGGCAAGAGTTGTCTGGTTTGAAAAAGCCTCCAAGAGTTCCAGCTCTTCCACAGTATAGTCCTTCTCTGAACGCTTCTTCCCCAGCAGAATAAAACCCAGCAATCTCTCCTTCAAAAAGATTGGAGCAACTACCACCCAACCCTTTTCAATCAGATCATCAATCTCCTCTACCTCTCCTTCGATCTCCCGAAGGTGTTCCAGATCCACTGCCCTTCCGTTTGATCCTATTCGCTTCACAAAGGGGTGTTGGGATGAATATTTCATTTCATCATTAAGCAAGGTCCCAAAAATTGAATGATATTCATTCACCTCATTTTTTTGGAAGAAAAAAGCAACGGAGTCAACATGCAAAGTTTGGGTGATGAAATGAACCGTTGTCCCTGCCACCTCGTCGAGGTCCACCAACTCCGTCAGCGCTCGGCTAAACTCTGAAAGCTTCGTCCGAAAACGAACTCTCTCCATATAAAAAAAGCGGTCGATCCAATCCCCTATTTTTTTCTGAAAGGGCTGAAGCATAAAAACCAGGGCAAGGATCAAAGCAGATTCTACTAAAAGAGACCTTCCGTAAGCCTTTTGAGAAAGTGTCTCTCCAATGTTTTTGATGATGAGGATATAGATGGCCAGGATCAAACCCGAGACAGAAGAGTAGAGGATTCCTCCCCGAATGAGGAGATGGATGTCGAGCAGTCGGTATTTGATGAGGGCGATGGCAAAGAAAAGACTGATCAAGATCGAGTAGAGGCTGGCGAGAAAAAAGATCGGCCAGCCCAGTTTGAGAAAATAATTGGAGAGATTGATAATCGTTCCGACAATCGCCATGGAGACAATTCCAAAGATAAGGTATTTGATCTGAAGTTTTTGTCTGGGAATTCGTGTCGTCCGGAGAGATTGGAGCAGATTTTTGATGCCCCAATAGATGCAGATGCCTGAAAAGAGGGCGATCAAACCGAGGAAGATCAGAAAAATGAGCGGTTCTTCAAAGAGGAGACCATAATAGAAGACATTTCTTAATTCTTTGAACCTTTCAATGTCAATTCGGAAGATGAGGAAAAAGGTCACCAGAATGGCTATGGGAATCATATAGAGGAGGAAAAGTTTGAATCCTTTTGGCCATTCACTCTTTTTCTTGAAGGGAAAGATAAAAGAAAAATGGAGAAAGAACAGGGGGGCAAAAGTCAATCCGACAAAGATGACCCTCACCCCAAAAATGGCATGGATGGGATTGACACTGCTGATCATGATGAGTTCGCCCATATTCCAGGCGGCAAAGGCAAGGACAAAGCAGGCAAAGAGCTGATGAGCTACGTTTTTAGGATTGCTGGAAAGGACGACCAGACAAAGGATGAGGTTCATGGTAAAGGCAAGGGCTGTGGGGAGGGCCAAAATGTTCATCCAATCACCTACTAAATTGACGCTATGCGCATAGCGCTAAGCGCTTAGCGCCTGCCTGCGGTAGGCAGGTATTTTGTTGTCTTGAGAATGATGATAAACAAAATGGCTCCAAAGGTCAACCCTTCGACGCCTCGGCTTGAAGGCCAGGGCCTGACTTCGACGTGGGCGGCTCGACTGAGCCTGTCGAGAGCCTCCAGGTCGAGCGACTCGCCGAAGTCTCAGTCGAACGCTCAGGGTTGACCCTGAGCGGGGCTTAGCTCCGTCGAACGGGTCAATCCTGCTTTGAAAAAGGCCATCCCCAGGATATCTATTGAAATCTGACCTAAAATAATCTATGTTGATACCATTCAATTCGTCTTTCTTATATTTGATATCCCGTGTCAAAAACTAACTCTAAGAAAATAAAGGACTGGCTCGCGGACTTCTTTGGCAATCTCTTATTGGCCTTCTCTGTCCTGACATTTCGTGTACTCTCTCCAAGAATCGTAGTCTTTGTTGCAAGGATTTTAGGGACAATGGCTTTCTATTTGATCAAAAAATACAGGGATAGAGTACTTGATAATCTCTCCTTGGCCTTTGGAGGAGAAAAAGATCTTAAGGAGATTACAAAGCTCGCCAGGGAGGTCTTCTTCAACTTTACACTCACGCCTCTTGAAACCATCTATACGGCTGCTGTTCCTTTTGGACGTTTCATCAAGAATATTAAAATAACGGGTCGAGAATATCTGGATGCCGCTTTGGCAAAGGGAAATGGAGTTATTGCCCTGGGTAGCCATTTGGGCGCTTTTACACTATTGGGAACGAGGCTTGCCATGGTGGAGGGCTATTCATTTAATATCATCATCAATGAGGGTAATTTCCCAAGGTTGATTAAAAGATTAGGAAACTATCAAAGAGGGTTGGGTCAGAAGCCCTTTTCCCCAAAACCTGTAACAGCTTCCGTCAAGAAATCTTTGAACTGTCTCCGTCGAAATGAGATTCTTTATCTTATCGCCGATGAACAAAAGAGGCGGGGAGGACTTCCTGTCCTATTCTTTGGCCAAACAGCCTTTACCCCTCCTGGGCCAGCCATCTTCTCTCTAAAGACAGGGGCTCCCATCTTGCCCATGTTCGTCGTGAGAGAAAAAGGAATCCCGCAGAACTTATTTATCGGGAGTCCCATCGAAATAGAACGGACATCCGATGAAAAGAAGGATACAGAACTGCTAACCGCTAAATTTACAAAGGCCATCGAGGATTCCATCAGACAATATCCCAGTCAATGGCCATGGTTGAATCGGCGCTGGAAATTGCCCTATCAAAAAGGAGAGCTCTGAAAAAATTTAAGGGGTTTTCGGAGACCTCAAAAGGCCCCCTTGACATGGAAAACCAGGAAGTATAATATTTTCGTTCAATGGAAAATATAATTCTGAAGCGATTTAAAGAAAGTTCTGAAGTTAAAATGCGTTTTCTCAAAGAAAATCTCCCTAAGCTTCTCGACGTGATCAAATTAATCTCTCATACATTCGAAGCAGGGAACAAACTCTTTTTCTTCGGAAATGGAGGGAGCGCAGCCGACGCCCAACACCTGGCTGCGGAATTTATCAATCGATATGTCATGGACCGCCCACCCCTGCCTGCTATTGCCCTCACGACAGACACCTCCATTCTCACCAGTGTCTCCAATGACCTTGCCTTTAACGAAATCTTTTCTAAACAACTCAGAGCCCTGGGTAAGGAAGGGGATGTCGCCATCGGTATCAGCACTAGCGGGAGTTCCCCTAATGTCATCAAGGCTTTTGAAGTGGCTAAAGAGATGGGGATGAAAACGGTCGCCCTCGCCGGAAATGATGGGGGTGTCATTTCAAAAATGGCTGATTTCCCCCTTGTCGTTCCTTCCACCAGCACCCCCCGCATCCAAGAAACCCACATTCTCATCGGACACATCCTCTGTGAAATGGTAGAACACTACCTTTTCTTTAAGGTGAACCCGTGATGGCTATTCCCTTTCTTCAAAAATTGAAGGGTTCGAGGGACCAAGCCTGCCTGCCGGCCCCGGTCCCGACCGAGGGCGGGGCAGGCAGGGGTTCAAGGTGTCAAGGAAAACAATAAAATATAAGTTCTGATTTCAGTGTGTCCACTGGAACCCTTGAATCCTAGGACCCTGGAACCCCATACATTATATTGAAGGGAAGGCGGAGAAAGATGTTGGAATGCCATTTAGAAAAAAACAAAACCCGATGCCCCTGTACTTATGAGCCCTGTGACCGCAAGGGAAAATGTTGCGAGTGCATCACTTATCATTGGAGGATGAAGCAGCTTCCAGGCTGTTTCTTCTCGTCTGAGGGAGAGCGATCTTATGATCGTTCGATACTTCGCTTCATTACAGAGAACAAGTGAAAGTTTGGAATGATGGAACATTGGAATATTGTAAATAATGAACTCCATCATTCAACTATTCCATTATTCCATTATTCCAGTTGTGTGGCGAAGCGGAACTGAGTTTTGTTTATGGAAATTAAGTTTGAGCGATTTCATCTCCAATCGGACCTCCGTTCTCCTCTCGAGGGATTTGAAACCATTTCAGTCCCAACCGAGGTCCGGATCGATCCCCTGACAAAACGGCGGAGCCGCATCATCACTTGGGGCCTTCCTTCTCAAGGGAAATTTGACTTCTCCAAGATGGCCGAGGAGTCAAAAGGATGCTTCTTCTGTCCAGAGAATGTTCTTCAAAAGACTCCCCAGTTTTTAAAAGAAATCGTCCCGGAAGGAAGAATTTGCATTGGAAGGGCAGTCGGTTTTCCGAACCTCAATCCAGTAGGATCTTATGGCAGTGTCGTCGTTCTCTGTCATGAGCATTTTCTCAATCTCAACCAATTCACCCCTGAAATTTACGAAGCGGGTTTTTCGGTTGCTATCGAGATCATTCGAAGAACAATGGCTTTTGACCCAGATACCCGCTATTGGCAAATCAGCCAAAATTTCCTTCTCCCTGGAGGAAGCACCATCCTCCATCCCCATCTTCAGGTCATCGGCGATCCCATCCCGACGAATGAGATGGAATGGCTGTTAGATGCCAGTTCCTCCTATTACAAAAGGAATGGGACTCTTTACTGGAAGGACCTCATCCACATTGAAAAAGGACTTGGAAAACGATATATCACCAGTATCGGAAATGTCCACTGGTTTGTCTCTTTTGCTCCCATAGGATTTAATGAAGTGTGTGGAAGCGTGGAGGGACATGGGTCAATCACTACACTCGCCAAAGAAGAGATTGCCTCTCTGGCCAAAGGGATCGTTTCCACCTTAAAATACTATTATGAAAGAAGTCTCAACAGCTTCAACTTTTCAATTTACTCCATTTCCGGCGAAGCCCATTGTCAGGTTCTCATCAGAATTATTTCCAGAACCCCCATTCAACCCTATTACCTCAATGACTATACGTCTTTTGAGGTCCTTCAGTCTGAATTGACTGCTAACATCATTCCAGAGGAACTCTGTCGTGAAATCCGACCCTACTTTCCCTAAAAGGGTTGCTTCCATTGATATCGGGACCAATACCATCCTCCTCCTCATCTCCGAAGTGAAAAGAGGAAAAATTCATCCTCTTTTTGAAATGGAAACCGTTGTCCGATTGGGTGAGGGCGTTCAAAAAAACAAAATGCTTTTGAAAGAGGCGATGGAGAGAGGCCTTCAAACACTGGCTCAATATTTAAAACGATGTCAGGCCATGGAGGTTCAGAAAATCTTTGCCGCAGGGACGAGCGCTCTTCGAGAAGCCAAAAACTCCGAGGATTTCTTAAAAGGGGCCAAAGATAAACTCAACCTCTCCATTGAGGTCATCTCTGGAGAAGAAGAGGCCCAACTCTCTTTTTTGGCTGTGGCAAACGATCTCAAGGAGGTAAAAAAACCTGTCCTTGTGGTGGATGTAGGGGGAGGAAGCACAGAGTTCATCCTTGGCAAAGGCGATCAGATCAGTCATTGGATAAGCCTTCCACTTGGATCAGTCCGTTTCACAGAGGAGTTTCTCTGTTCAGATCCTATTCAAGAAGAAGAATGGGAGAAGATGGAGCGGAAAATTCAGGGACACCTTGTCAATATCCCTCATTCAAAGGAACCGCCATCCATGGTAGCTGTCGGAGGGACAGCCACGACCCTCGCCTCTGTTGAAATGGGTCTGGAAGAATTTATCGCTGAAAAGATCCATCATTTTATCTTGAAAAAGGGAGAGCTGGGAAAACAACTCCTCCGTTACCGATCTAAAACCATTGAGGAGAGAAAAAAAATACCTGGTCTTCCCGTGGCCAGAGCAGATGTCATCTTGGCAGGAGGGACGATCCTTTATCTGGCGATGGAGGAACTTAAGTGCTCCTCCGTCTTAATCAGTTGCCATGGGGTGAGATATGGCCTTCTTTATAAAAAACTTAATCTATAGAGGACTAATTTAACCCCCTCACCCCTTCCCTCTCCCCTCAGGGGTGAGGGGAAGGGTGAGGGGTCAGGTTGCTTTAGAAACCAACTGTCTCAGAACTAAAATGACCAGGACCATAAACTTTTCCTGACCTGTATTTTTGGGGCCGACGGGAACTTCCCCCTTACAGAAGACGAGATCGCCTTTCCTAAAAGGTCTCTCCTCATCCCCGATCGCCAAAGTCC
>PEUO01000251.1:0-219 GCA_002780715.1 Deltaproteobacteria bacterium CG03_land_8_20_14_0_80_45_14 | reverse complement strand
CAGATGAGAACAGCTGCCCCTGCGTCCCCAATGTAGAGTTGCTTGGGTACGAAATTTTCTTTAGAAAACTCCGCCTTCTCAAAAAGATGAATGGGCTCCATAACCCTCTTTTTTAAAATCCCCCCTTACCCCCCTTTGATAAAGGGGGGAGAAAGGGGGGATTATTATCTTCACTCGAGAGCATTCAATTCTTTGACGATTACTTCTGGATCCATATTG
>PEUO01000180.1 GCA_002780715.1 Deltaproteobacteria bacterium CG03_land_8_20_14_0_80_45_14 | reverse complement strand
TGGCTTGATAATTGTTTGACCCTTTCCAATACATCCAGAACAAATGGGAAAAGGTTGATGGATTGGAATGACTCGGCGCTCCCAGACAGATATTGACTGAGCCATGCCTTGAGGGTATCGAGATGGGACCGGACATCCGGCGGTATGTCTGATAAATCCTCTATTCGTTGCCAGAGCCTATCGAGGTTGTCTAGGAGGGCGCCTGCCTCCAGTTCCTGGGAGACTCTGAATATCTCATCTGTTTCTTTCGAGATACCGAAAAGCCTCTCGAGGTTTCGCTCCAAGGTTTCCATGATGTTCTGGAGGTTTGCATCGATGGGTAAACGCTTAAGCTTCCGCTTCAGCAGCCGTATATTCCCCTGGATCACGGAAAGTGGCGTCTTAAGTTCGTGGGAAATGTGATTTACAGCCTTCGTTTTTGCCCTGTTCAACTGCTCGAGTTCCTGATGGGATTTCACCAGCGCCTCGTGGGCCTGAATGCGTTCAGTGATGTCCTCAAGGGTTACAATATATTCCCCCGTGGCCAGCCTGAAAGGGATAAAATGGATGATTTTTTGTGTTCCGTCCTTACAGGTGGCGGGAAGCGTTCTGGGGACTTTCTCCCCTGGCCTCGTACTTCTCAGGTAACCGATCCAGGTCGAGATAACTTCTTTCCTGGACTTCGGGTCGGGAAACGCCTTTCTAAACCATTCCAAACCGTTTGGCACTTCATCCAGATTATAACCAAATAACTCCTTAAATTTTGGGTTGATATACTCAAAGACCCCTTCCTTGTCGACCATGATGATACCGAAGGGTGCATTTTCTGAGAGGGTTCGAAATCTGTTTCGCTCGTTCGACAACGCCTCTTCGGCTGCTTTCCGTTCTGTGATATCCCTTAAATAGACAAGATATTCGGGCGTCCCTCGATAAACGATGCTTGCGGCCGAGACTTCAATATAGATGACCTTTCCATCCTTTGTAATGCCCTTAAACTCATATCGAGAAGGGACAGGCTCCCCCCTTTGTCTCCGCTGGTTGATCGTAATGACCTTATCCCTGTCATCTGGATGGACCACAAGGAGGACAGGCTTGCCGTGAACGTCCTCTGGCTCTCCATAACCAAATATCTCTACGAATCTCCTGTTGACATACTGAATCTTATCACCCCGGATAATGGCGATGGGGTCGTTGGAATTTTCGATGGCTGTCCTGTAACGCGCTTCGCTTTCGGCCAAGGCCTCCTCGACCATTTTCCGGTTTGTAATGTCCATCATGGTGCCCTCGTAGTAGAGGGTTTTGCCCTGGCCATCCCTTTCAAGCCTCACGTTTGTTGAGATCCACTGCAGACTCCCATCCTTACGGTACATTTTGGCTTCGTAGTTCTGAACTGCTCCTTGCTCGAAAAGTACATTCATTAAGCGGTGGTGATCATCAGGGTTGACATAGATGCTTGCTATGGTTTTTGCGGTCTTCATCAGCTCTTCAGGCGAATCATACCCATGGATATGTGCAAGAGATGGATTGGCGCTTATGAAACGACCATCAGGGCCTATCTGGAAAATCCCTTCTATGGCGTTCTCATAAATATTCCTGTACTTTTCCTCTGTCTGTTTTAATATCGCCTCAAGCCGCTTCCGTTCGGTAATGTCACGGACGTAGATGGCGATCCTCTGGACCTCCGATCCATCATACAAGACGGGGTAGAGCCAATTTTCAAATACCTTCTCCTCGAGCTTCCCTTCGAACCGTACTGGCTTTCGTGTCTCCAGGACTGTTTTTACTTTTCCCTTGCTGCTCTTGACACGATCACTGGGAATAAGGTCATAGATCGATGTACCGGGGAGCCTTTCCATAGGTACAACGTAAAGACGGGCTGCGTTCTTGTTTGCTCCGAGTATGATCCCTTCCCGATCCATCAGGATTACGACTTCCTCTGTGGCATTAAAGAGATCGAGGAATATTTCTTCTGTTCGTTTCCGTTCTTCCTCGCAACGCTCGAGCTCCTTAACCCTCTGGCGGAGTGATCCTATTTCTTTGATCAGAGCTTTTTCTTTTTCGTTCCTGTCAGCCATCACGGAGTCCTGATGTCTGGAATGAGAACCCGTCCCAAATTGATAAAAGAATTATTTAACTCTTTTGTCTCGGATCTTCCCTTTCTTTTTTCCTAACCAATCCATCAAACTATTGAATGTCGACGGACCTTTAACCGTCAGCTTTGTTTCCGCTGTCAAATCGGATGACATGCAGGTGACCTTAGCTGTGTAGACACCCTCTGGAATGGGTGGTTGTGTGATAATAATAAACTCCTCATACTTTTCTTTAATTTCAAATCCAGCATCTGCTTTTAAGAACTCCGTGATCTTGGTGAGTTTGCTTACTTCGGCCTGGAAGGTTCCATCAGGCTGAATCGGGGCTTCAGCTACGACGACCTTTGTCTCATTTGGTCCAATTAAAGTGACGAAAACCGAATCTTTCGGCTTAAAACCTGACCCCTCAAAGACAATATTCGTGGGTTTTAATTCGACAAAAGCAATCTTCGTTCCCATCAATTTCACTACTCCGAGACGAATCGATTCAGGATTCACAATCAACTGTGGCCCAGTAATGGAACGATCAAGAGTTTTGGCATTGCTCGCACAGCCCCAAACGATGAACAAACATACTAAAACCATTAATTTCCATGAGCCAACCTTCTTCTGATTAGACATTTCAATCTCCCCCTTTCGGTTAAAAAATCGCAGAGTGCATGGAGCATAGCGCACAGCGTTAAAACAAATCTCCCCAACCCCCCTTTAGTAAAGGGGGGAAAGGGGGGATTTACCGAAGAGCTTCGATAAGACCTTTCACCATTGAAACTGCTTCTTTCTCAGACAAACAGTATTTCATTTCTGTGAATTTCTTTCTGAACCGGGAGACTTCTTTAGCCATGGGCCGGTCTTTGAGGATCACCTGACTCATGTACTCAGCCAGTTGACCAAAATCATCTTCCTTCATCCCAAAACGCGTCATCTCCTGAACGCCCATCCTCAGGCAACTCGCCGTCGTAAAAGCCTCGTCATCCGGCGCCCCCTGATAGTTGACGATGATGTTATTTTCTTCCAATCGCTCAGCAATCAACGGACCCTTTCCATAGCCGACCCTGACGATCACCTGGTGGGTCTCTGTATATCCAATTTTTGAATCACCTTCCACTATTAATCCTTGATCCTTCAGGGCACGAGCAAATGCCTTAGCATTGGAAATTACCGCTTTCTGATAATCAGATTTATAGGCATTCATTTCATAGGCGGCGAGAAGAAGACCGACCAGCGTCCCGAGATGGTGATTGCTCACACTTCCTGGAAAGACTCTTCGGACAATCGCCTCCCAGAGCTCCTCGTACTCCGTCCCCTCTGACATATTGCTTGAAATGACTCCTCTTTGAGGGCCGAAAAAAGTCTTATGGGTGGAACCTGTGACAATATCTGCTCCTTCTTTGAAGGGCTCCTGGAAATAAGGTCCGATCAGTCCCAGGACATGGGCCATATCATAAAGGAGGACCGGTTTTGGATTCATAGGAGCAATCATTTCGGCAATCTCCCTCAAAGGCTCTTTATAAATCACCATACTCTTGCCCATAACGATCAATTCGGGCTTATGCTCTTCCAACAGTTCCCGGGTTTTCAGGAGATCAATCCTGTATAGATCATCTTTCATCACGGGAAAAGGAACCGCCGCTGGCCTCTCGGTCATTGGATCATGAGCAATGAAGTCTTTCAAGGCGCCCATGGGTTGGGCGCTTAGATGCCCCCCCCTCCCGATATGATGGTTCATCACCTTTCTGATCCTGCGAGGCTCGGTTCTCCGGTCTAAACGGTTGAGGTAATCCACAATCCCGCTGAAGACAGCGGTATTGGCCATCTGGCCGCTGACCACCCTCGCTTCAACTTCTGAGCACCCGATGAAGCGCCTAAGCTCATCTGCCAAAAGAACCTCAACCTCTCCGATCAACTTCGTCCCTTGGTAATAAAAGACATCGCTCTCCCTGAAGGCTTTCATCAACCGGTGTTCAGCATATCGACAGGAAGGATCTGTGATGGTAAGAAGCCTGACGAGGAGGGAGGGGGTTGTTTCCGAAGGGATAAGGTTGAACGTCTCATTCTGTCTCCAATAAGTATTCTCAGCCACCCGGTGGATGAGTCTTTCTGACAAATCCTTTAAGCTTCCCGTCGG
>PEUO01000010.1 GCA_002780715.1 Deltaproteobacteria bacterium CG03_land_8_20_14_0_80_45_14 | reverse complement strand
CCTTCATCCAAGGACAAAGAAGATGATGAAGGTCTATCATCTCTTCTCAGGATTTAAAAATATTAAATTTATTGAGCCCGTCTCTTATCTCGATATGCTCAAATTGGAAAAAAACGCTAAGGCCATCCTGACCGATTCCGGGGGGATACAGAAAGAAGCCTATTGGCTAAAGGTTCCCTGCTTTACCTTGAGGGAGGAGACAGAATGGGTGGAGACCGTCAAAAGCGGATGGAACGTATTGGTCGGGACAAGGATGAAAAGAATTGTCAAGGAGGTCAGTCATACGGAGGCGCGAAGGAGATATCAGAAAGGGGGTAAGATATTTGGAGATGGGAAGGCGAGCCAGAAAATCGTCCGAATTTTAATAAGGCACTCCGGTTCATTAGAAATCGCACCTCGAAACCCCGTCCTGTGGACGGGGATAAAAGATGTGTCTGCTGAAAGCAGAAAAAAGCAAACCAGATGCTGAAACAATACTGAATCAAGTTCAGCACAGGGTTCAGAAGGCATGACATAAGGGTCCGGTTCTTGCCTTGTTGTCATCCCGAACCAGGTCCTGAACTTAATTCAGGATCTAACGATTTCGGGATCTCGGTTTTGGGTTTAGGAATTTAGGTTTTAAAGCCCCGCCCTGTGGGCGGGGTTCTTTACTCGGCCATAAAAATTGAAATATCTTAACTCCCTTTTCTAACTTCAATTTAAAGTCAATGATCAATAAATTTATTTATTTCTTCAAAACCCTTAATGAAAAGCAGGTCCTTCTGCTCCTCATTGGAATTACGTTTGCCTTAAGACTTTATGCCGTCCTGATGGCGCAGGGGATTGCCTACGATAGCGCTGCCTATGGTTTCATGGCAAGGGATTTTTTAAAGGGCGATTTTATAAAAGGGTTATCTTCACCTGCCCATCCTTTTTACCCTTTCTTGATTTTCTTGTTTTCTCCAGATACCACACACGTTGAAATAGCAGGAAGATTCCTCTCCCTTTTTTTCGGAACGTTTATCATCCTTCCACTCTTTTATTTAGTCAAAGAGGCAATCGGTCAAAGAGAGGCCATCTTTTCAGCGCTCTTCTATTCTTTTCATCCCTACCTGGTTACCTATTCGGGAATGCTCCTCACCGAAGCCACTTATTGGGGGTTGCTGATTCTATCGGTCTATTTCTTCTGGACAGGGCTAAAGAAAGAAAAAATATGGAGGATGAGTATATCAGGGGTTTTTCTCGGTTTGGCCTATCTGACAAGACCAGAGGGAATTGGTTATGTATTGGTTTACCTGATCTGGATCGTCATGAATGGCGGTCTTAAAAAGAAATGGTTTAAAAAGTTTATTCTCATTGGAGCTCTGATCCTCAGTGTTTTTATTTTTGTTATCCCTTACGTCATTTATATCCATCAAGAAACAGGCCAATGGTTGATTAGTAAAAAGGCCGTGGGAACACAATCTCAATTTTTAAAAAAGAGCGCAGGAGAGGTCGATCTCTCAAAAGGCATTGAGCAAAATAAGCCCGCAGAAAAGAATTTTAAAATCCTAAGGATCGCCCAAAACATCGTTCAATATCTCCCTTTTGTGATCTACCACTATTTGAGGGCTTACCACTTTTCGTTGTGGCTATTTCTATTTTTTGGGTTAATCAGGGTTAGACGAAAGGCCATCGCCTATGAATTGTTCTTAGCCTCTTTGGTTCTCTTCCATCTGCTTTCTTTGTCCACCTTTCTTCCTTCCACGATCCGTTTTGCAGTTCCAGTCGTTCCCCTTTCTCTCTTTTGGGCTGGTACAGGCATTTTAGAAATTAAAAGATATTTGGAAAAAATTATTAAAATATCCAATCCAGAAAAGGCAATTTTCTTATTCGTCATCCTCGTGATTTTAATCCAGTTGCCACAGAGTTTGACACCAGAGAGAAGACATCGTGTAGAACAGAAAGAGGTTGGATGGTGGTTAAAACAGAATACCCCTCCGGATGCTATCATTATGAGTAATAGTCCTCAGGAAACATTCTATGCTGACCGAGAATTCATGATGTTACCCCTGGGGATTTCCATGCATAGGCATCATGGTAAATCTTATAACGAGATTATCCATGATGCAAAAGCAAAAGGGGTTCGATATATTCTCGTCAATAAAAATACTCATGAAATGAACCCAGGTTTTATTGAATCCATTCAGTCAACTGATTTAAAAGAAATTTTTAGAAAAGCAGATCAAGCATTAATTATTTACGAGGTGATTTATTGAAATATTTAGGATTTAAAGATGAGTTTTTCAGACAGTCAGGATTGATGTTCATCGGTATTAGCCTCTTCAACCTATCCAATCTCCTTTATCATTTATTTATGATAAGAGCCCTTCCTCCCATTGATTATGGACACCTCAATGGCCTGATTGCACTTTTTATGATCATCTCTGTTCCTGCGAGTACTGTCCAGACGACGGCAACAAAGTTTGTTTCCTCTTTTCAGGCTCAGAATCAATTTGGTCATGTGAAGAGCCTTTTGCGCCACCTTCTCTTATTGATGTCGACCGTAGGACTCTCTCTGTTTCTATTGATCACCTTAGGGAGTTCCCACATCTCCTCTTTTCTTCAAATTTCTTCCCCGGGGTTGGTTATCCTTTTCGGATTGAGTCTGGCTTTCGCAATGGTTATCCCTGTTCCATGGGGAGGGCTTCAAGGATTACAAAAATTTGGTTTATTAACTCTTAGTCTCATTATTAACGGCGGTCTTAAATTTGCCCTGGGGGCCCTCTTCGTCTTTTTGGGTTTTGGGCTATTAGGAGCCATGAGCGCGATTGCTGTTTCTTATTTTGTTACGACAATTCTGTCTTTATTCATTATAGGGGTTAGCCTGTCTAAGGAAAAGGTGGCAGCCAACCAGGAGGTCATTCCAAAGGGTTCTACCTTATTTAATATTTTGGAGGTGTATCACTATTTCTTTTCAGTAGGATTGGCATTATTGTGCTTTATGGTTCTCACCAATATTGATTTAATTTTAGTCAAACACTTCTTCACACCCGTTGAGGCGGGTTATTATTCCATTGCCCAGATGGTAGGGAAAATTATTCTCTTTCTCCCCCTTCCCATAGTCATGGTTATGTTCCCTAAACTTTCCTCATTAGAGGGGCAAGGGGAAAAGGCGCTCTCGACATTAGGAAAGAGCCTTGGAATTGCTGTTTTTCTTTGTGGGGGAGCTATTCTATTCTCCCTTCTCTTCCCTTCACTAATCATCAGGATACTGAGCGGAAAGGTCTACTTAGAATGCTTGCCTTTGGTAGGAATGTTTTCTATCAATATGGCCCTTTTCTCCCTCACTTTGATCTTGCTCCATTATCATCTCTCCACCCGCAAGAGATGGTTTCTTTACCCTCTTTTCTTTTCCACCTTAATTGAAATTGGTTTAATTATTTTATTTCACAACACTTTAAATCAGGTGCTGTGGGTTGTGGGTATCGTTGCCTTCTGCCTCTTTGTGATAAACTTTTATTTGGCTTACCGCCCTGATCAAAGTAAGAGGAAAGAAGAATTTGCTTAGGCAACCAAACGGTGGATAAAATGTATTTTTGGAAAGTTCGGGACGGAAGTAAGCTGGATATGGAAGGGATTTTATCCCTCAGAGGAGTTGTCTTCGGGAAGGAAGAAAGAGACAAACTCGATCCCCGATTCTGGCGGTGGGAATTCATGGAGGGGCCTGATGGTGGAGAATTGATCTATATTGTGGAGCATGAAAGTAAGATCATCGGTCATTTTGCAGATGTCCCAAGGCGGTTTTCCTTTCAAGGAGAAGCCGTTCTCGGAACCCTTTCGCTCGATTTGATGGTCCATCCTGATTACTGGAGAAGAGGTATCTTCACGGCGATGGGAAAATATGGAGCACAACGGGTCAAACAAGCGGATGGACTTTTTATGACCGCATTTCCCATTCGACAAGAGACCATCCTCGGATTTAAAAAAATTGGCTGGAAGGAAGTAGTGAAGCTCCCGGTCCTTGTCTATCCGATAAGATTTAGTGGTATTGTGAATCGTTACCTACATTTTCCAA
>PEUO01000046.1:32160-32394 GCA_002780715.1 Deltaproteobacteria bacterium CG03_land_8_20_14_0_80_45_14 | reverse complement strand
TAGTCCATCCAGACGGCAAATTTTCTAAGCAAATAGTTAGTTTTTTCTTATCTCCGTAATCTACAAGTTTTGATAAATTGATCAAAGCGTTTTCGTAATCTAAATCATTTGGAGACTTAAAGCCCAATCCAATATGAGTCGTTAAATATCTTCCACCAAAATCAGTAGCTATATCCACACAAGCCTTCAGTAATTGGAAAGAGTAATCTGCGATATCTTTATTGACGTGAGCAA
>PEUO01000046.1:15771-31887 GCA_002780715.1 Deltaproteobacteria bacterium CG03_land_8_20_14_0_80_45_14 | reverse complement strand
CGCTCCATAGGCCCCCACCATTTGTGGATCTTCGGGGACCTTTAGGTCGTAGCCAAGTGCGTCACTCAACAGGTTTTTGAGACAGGGGTTTTTTGCAACCCCTCCCGCAAAAACAATATCGGGTGTCGTTGAAACCCGCTTCAACAGGGAAAGGGTCCGATTTAAAATAGCCATGTGAATACCGCGGGCGATGTCTTCCCTTTTCTGTCTTTTGGCCAGGAGAGATGTCACTTCTGATTGGGCGAACACGGTGCACATACTGTTGATCTGAACCTTTTCTTTAGCATTCAATGCTTCCTTTCCGAATTCTTCTATAGGGTAACCGAGAGTCTTGGCCATCACCTCCAAGAAAACACCGGTTCCTGCAGCGCACCTGTCGTTCATTTCAAATTTAGTTACCCCTCCTTTATCACCTAAAGCGATCACCTTTGTATCCTGTCCCCCAATATCCAAAATGGTTCGACATTCCGGGAAAATTGCTCTTGCACCTTGGGCAAAGGCCTTTATCTCAGTTATCGTAGGCGCATCAAATTGGGTCTCAAAGAAATGCCTGCCATAGCCGGTGGCCAGTATCCTGTCAAAAGAGATCTGAGCCATGAGCCTGTTACATTGTTCAAGAGGATCATGTGTCGTGTCAACAAGGAGGGAAGTAACGATTTTCCCCTCCTCAATAGCGACCAATTTAATGGTTCTCGAACCGATGTCGATTCCGGCTGTTCGCATTTAACCCCTCACCATCTCAAGGAATGCCTCGATTCGTGTCTTTAATTGACCTGCATCCTCCATTCCATAATCTGATTCGATCTTGAGAGTTGGAATTCCTTTTTGCTGAAGAGCTTTTTCCACCTTATAGGCTTCCATCGAATATGGGGTACAGAACTGGATATTGTAATGGATCACCCCGTCCGCTTTGAATTCTTTGGCAAGATCACGGATATGTCCGATTCGTTCCTCATTCGGCGTAAAGCAGGCGCAATCGATCTTCATGTATCGATCGACAATGGCCTCGATCATGTCATCCAGGGTCTTTCCGTCCTCTTTGACCAGATCCCTTGTGCTTCTTTCTCCCGCACAGGACTCCTCTGCAACAACGATAGCCCCGCTTGTTTCAACTATAAAGGGGATCTTCCAGTTGGGCACGGCCATCGGAGAACCAGACATCAAAATTCGAGGGGTTCTGTTTTTAACCACACCCACTCCATTCTTCACGCGATCTTCGAGTTCATCACAGAGGGCTTGAATGCTCTTGGTAAATCGAAGAGGGTCGTCATAGAAAGCAATCTGATTAACCAGAAGGGCGTCCAGGCCTGAGATGGGGGAAGGAATGGCTTTTCTGAGCGTGCTTAGCCGCTGAAGGGCTCTCCGTTTATCGTTGGCTGTCTTAATGCCCTGTCTTAAGTTTTCTGGTGTAATCTTTCGTCCTGCGATCTCCTCGACTTTTTCTTTGAATTGCACCACTTCCCCTCTCCATAAGGCTCGGTCTCTTTCTGTCTTCATCTGGGGGATTTCCATAACATAAGTTTCTTTATAATCATTCAGAATCTCGTAGGCCTTTTTCTTCCCATCGCAGGTCGTTTCTCCCACAACCAGATCGCTTGCCTGAATGTAAGGGCAGAGCCCTGCCAGCTTAAATCCCATAAATGACTTGATCAATGCACAGGTGTTACGTGGTAGGACCTTCTCCGCTTCATCAATGCCAATCTCCGCTCCCGCACAGAGCCCTACACAGGTTCCTCCTACCGCCAAAATCAATTCTTCAGGCACATAGACACAGAATGTCCCGATGACTTTGTTTCCTTTTTTCTTCGTCTCCATCAGCTCTTCAATACGAAGCCCATGAGCCTCTGAGATTACAAAATCGAGATATTGCATGCCTTTCGGACGGTTTTCCTGCGATAGATAGATATCCTTATAGGCCTTCCCAAGAACCGCTAAAAGCTGGTCGTGACCCTCTAAGTTCAAACCTAATTCCTTCCACATCGGACGGTAATCTTTCTGTTCCATGGATTTACTCCTTGTTTTAAATTATTGTCGGCGTCATGAATAAGTTTACATATAAAACTGTAGGGTAAGCCTTCAGGCTTGCCTGCCTGCGGTAGGCAGGCTTTAAGCAGGGCTAAAGCCCTGCCCTACGTTTAGTTATTTTTGTCGTTTACAATAGTCTGAATAGATAGCACTTCAGGCTATCCTAAAAAGTGTCTTTTTAGGGATCGAATTTGGTGAAAAATAACAGGAAGATTGGTGAATCAGGAGTTGTGAGGATAACCCGGAGAATTCAAGGGAAGACGAGAGCCACCAATCTGCCTTGCCATAATTCTTAGCCATTCTCTCCCATTCAGGTTAACTAACCCACACCTATGGGCTTGGGCTCTGTCTCATGATAGATAGACAAAATTCCAGCTAAGCAGCATTAGACTCTCACCTCCCTCCCACTTAGGATAAACTAAACTGACGGTAATAAATAACTCGCCTAGAGCAGGGCTTCAACACTGCATCATTAAGCAAGCCTGAAGGCTTGCCCTACAAAAATAATTATTGCCGTTAGTTTAAATTTCTTTCTAATCTAAATTCCCCTATATGTCAAATTGGAAATTTCAATATTAAACCCCCCAATTATCAAATTTCACAATAATTGAGAGCTACCGAAAAGCATTGATTAATTGAGTTGAATTATATTTAAAGATATCCTCCAAACTCTTCGTATATTCAACTCCGGGAAAATTGATCACATGGATGTATTTACACTTCGCATTCACTGCGATGGTCTGTGCTGTTGGAAAGTGAAGCATATCGACGACCAAATCAGGCTTTTGGACAAGAGCCTCAGCAATTGCCTTGGGTGTTAATTCACCAGGAGCGATCACTTGTACAATGGAGAGTCCAGCCCACTTTGCAAAAGGTTGGGCAAATCGGTGCACGACCGCCCTCTTCGCTGAAAAGGGAGAGAGTTTTTCATTCAGCCCTTCCAGTTTTCTTAAAAAATCTTCTTCCCAAATCTGTTCCTCCTTCTCCGTCTTTAGGACTGCAGCGATCTTTCGGGCCTGAACCATCAGATTTTCTGGAGAGGTTCCGGTGTCGATCTGAATGGCGAGGATATTCTTATTTTTAGACGTCTCCAAAAGTTTTGAAACCATCCTCTCATAACCTCCGTAAACCACGATATCTGCTCCCTCAAACTTCAAGAGATCGGAAGGCCTCAAATCGTATTCCGGAGGATGTCTCATTTCTCCGGGCGTGATCACTCGAACCTCTTTGGCACCGGCTGCCTTCGCAATCGCTCCTGCCAGTGAAGTGGAGGCCACGACAATCTCTTTCGCCATAGGTGTCGTGGGACAAAAGAGGATAACACAAAAGAGAAAAGGCCATAAAACTTTGTCGAATCTCATCGCCACTCTATCTTACAGTTGCAAAAAAGTCGCATAAGAATCAGAGGGGGATGCTGAAAAAGCTTTATAGCGGCACCCTTTAAAGATGAACTCCTAATGTTGGAAAGATATTCCATAGTTCACAGAAGGTGACAATGACCGATACCCATAAGAAATATAGAATGGCCGCATTATAAAGCTTTGAAAGCATTCCTCTCTGATAAATTTATGCAACATTAAGGTCTATCTTACTTTCTCAAGACGGGATGCCCCCCCTTCTGAAAAGAAAACATCCAGCAATGATCAATGAGGCGACGAGAATGATCGTGGAACTCGTGGGGATATCAAAGACAAAAGAAAAGTAGAGGCCGGCCATTCCTGAAAGGAGTCCAAACAGAGAGGAAAAGAAAAAGGTCTGTTTCAGGCTTCTGGAAATGAGCGTCGCTGCCATCGCCGGCAGAAGGACAAAGGCATCGATGAGAAGGGCTCCGATCAGTCGCATCGATACCGCAATGGTTAAACCGAGCATGAAGATGATCAAATAATAAAAGAATTTTTCAGGGAGGCCTACCGCCAGGGCAATTTCACGATCGTAAAGAATGGCCTGAATCTCCTTAAAAAAGAGAATGACGATGCTCAGGATGATGAGGCTGATTCCAATTACAAAGAGGAGATCCAATCCACTCAATGAGAGAATATTTCCCCAGAGGATGTTAAAGGCTTGAAGAACATGGATGTCGGCTTTATAGATGAGAATAAAGGCAAGGGCAAGGGTGAGGGTCATGAAATATCCCGAGAGAATGCCAACCCCTAATTTCATTTTTTCCGAAATGGGACCTAAAGCCATAGAGGAAAGGATACAAAACAGAAGCCCGGAGAGCAATGGGTCTACTTTAAGGAAAAGCCCAATCGCCCCTCCGAGCAGAGCGACATGCATCATAGCAAAACGGAGGGGGATGAGATTGAGGGAAAGGACGAACACGCCGATTATGGGAAAGGCGATCCCCGCAAAGAAAATGGCAATGAGGGCATGCTGCATGAAAGGAAAGTTTAGTGTCTGAACCCAACTCATATTCTTATTTGATCAGATAACCTTTCCCTTCTTTCAAGAGATAAATTTTATCGCTATATTGTTCCACCAAACGAGAATCATGGGAGACCAAGAGGGTCGTCAATCCCCTTTGATGATGAATGGTGTGGATGGTTTCCATAATCTCGGATTGGGACTTACTATCGAGATAGGTGGTGGGTTCATCGAGAAGTAAAATGGATGGTTCTTGTGCTAACGCCCGAGCCAGGGCGACTTTTTGTCGCTCCCCTCCGGAGAGTTCGTGGACAAGTTTCTTAGAAAATTGACTGATCCCTGCGATTTTCATGGCCTCATAGGCTTTGTCCCAATCGACTTCTTTTGGCCTTTGCATGAAACCGATCTTTCCATATCTGCCTATGAGCACTGCCTCTTCCACAAGAATCGGAAACCGATTAGAGTTTGATTTTTGGGGCACGAGGCCAATATCTCTTCTCAAAAAATCCAAATTCTTAAATTGAAAGAGGTCATGTCCCAACACAGAGACTTGACCTTTAAAAGGCCTGAGCGTCCCATTCACGACTTTCAAAAGGGTCGTTTTCCCAGCTCCATTCGCTCCCACCACAGAGATAAACTCATAGGGCTTCGCCTCGATGTCGACTCCCTCAAGGACGCTCACATGTCCCAAACGAACATAAACATCCTTCAATTCAATGGAATGATGCATTAAATCTTACTTCCTTGTGCCAAAAACTTTTCAGGTTGATTGATAATTTTAATTTCGAACAGACCGGATTCCATCATCAGGCTTCGAATCCTTTCAGGATGTGGAAGGAGGTCATGGGCCACTGGACCTCCGATATGTTGATGGAACTCATTGAGTTCTTCCACACTTTTAAGATGAGCAATATATAGACTCCCTCCGCTCTTAAGAACCCTCACCATTTCAAGAAGAGCTTTCAGCTTATTTGGGAAATGGGGAAGGGCAGAAAAACAGATGATTTGATCGAAAATACCAAATTGAAATGGCAGAGATTCCACGGTAGCGTTGATGAGTATTTTCCCCCCAGGGCATTGGCGAAGCTTTGCCTTCTCCAGCATCTTGAATGAAAAATCAAAACCGATAAGCATTCCTTTTGGACCAATTTTTTGTCTTATCAATGGGAGCAGAATACCCGTACCTGTGCCGACATCCAAGACCCAATGCCCTTGAGCCAATCCGAACCAGCTTACAACTTCTAAGAGCTCAGAGGTTCTATCGTTATATTTGAGCATTTCGTCCCAGGATGATGCGTGACGATCGAAATAATCCCTTAAGTTCTCCATTTTTTCCTCAAAAAAAAGCCATGAAGGTAAGGGTTTTCGAACCTCTTTGCCTTCATGGCCAAAACAAATATAACTCTTGCAGTTTTTGGTTGTCAAATAAATTTTTCTTGACAAGAGATTTAGAATTGATTAAAAAGAATCCAATTTAAAAGCCACGAAGGTTTTGGGCCAGAAGGCCTAACTTTTGTGGCTTTTTTATTCTGGCGAAATCAAAACCACGGAGGTTTTAAGCCCCGTAGAAACGGGACCCTTCGTGGTTTTTTTATTTCGGGAGAAAGGGGGTCCAAAATGAACGTAAAATCTTTATGGGTTAGTATTGGAGTCGCATTTCTGATGGTGGCCAGTTTCGTAACTTATGTATTTTCCGAGGAACCCAAAGAGGAAATCACCCTGGAAGAAGTTCGGGTGGTTGCCACCCCGATCATTGAGGGCAATTGGGTAAGCGATTATGCCAATCGTATCACCACCGTAAGTGATCGACAGATTGAAGACCTCAACGCGTTGGATTTTCCATCGGCTTTAAGAAGAGTCCCTGGAGTGACTATCTCCCGTTACAATCTTGTTGGAAGTTATGGGGGCGCTCAAGGAGGGGCTATTTTTATCAGAGGAATGGGTTCGGAAAGACCTGGAGCTGAAATCTCAATGCTTATTGACGGACGGCCAAGTTTTGTTGGAATATGGACGCACCCGCTCATGGATATGCTAAGTGTGAATAATCTCGACCATATCGATATCTATAAGGGAGCGCAACCGGTACTCTTCGGAAATATGGCGTACGGAGCCGTCAATCTTAGAACAAAACGGATGACCGAGGAGGGTTTTATAACGAGAATCCGCTCGGCCTACGGAACTTATAATACCCTTGATGAATGGATTGAACATGGAGGGAAGAAAGGCAGATTCGATTATTATCTCACAGGAAATTACAAGAGCAGTGATGGACATCGAAGAGATGCTGATGGAGAGGCCCAGAATTACTTCGGTCGAATAGGATATCAGATGATAGATAACTGGGACTTATCTCTAACCACGAGCCGGACCTCCAGCTGGGCAGATGATCCCGGAGTGAAAGGGTCTCCCCAGCCTCCTGTGACCTCTCGGTTCGGACTTCGGGACCAGACATTCGATCTCACGCTCTCTAATAAATATAAAATTGCAGAAGGATTCGTTAAGGTCTACTATGACGATGGCCAGATTCGATGGAAGGACCAATGGAATGGCGTGGGCCCTTTTGACACCAACACGGATTGGAACAATTATGGAATTCGCGCTCAGCAAAAATTGAGACTCTGGACCTCGGGAGAGATCACCCTGGGCTATGATTATGATGTCTATGGAGGAAAGTCTAAAGAAGTCCGATTCAACCGGCCCGCTCCTCCCACAATAAGAATTAAAGAATTAGAGGACACCCATTTCTATAATTCCGCCCCCTACTTTGCAGTCCGGCATACCTTTGGCAAAGAGCTTCAAATCACCCCTTCTTTCGGTCTTCGATACAATATGAGCAGATATTTCGGAAATGACCTTGGGCCTCAAGCAGGAGTCGTATTGAAATATAAGGATACTGAAATCTATGCGCAATATGCTCGTGGATTCAATCTCCCTGGAGTTTATGCCGTCTTTTTCTATGAACTGAACTTCGGTCAAGGGGATAAGTGGAAAGAACTCAAACCCGAGACAATAGACCATTACGAAGTTGGAGTATCTCAGAAAATTACTCGATGGCTGAAAGCGGATGTTGCTTTGTTTTACGACTCCGGCGAGGACCGTCTCGTTTTCAAAGTACCTCCCCCAAGATTCAAGAACCTCGAAAGTTACCGAACAAGGGGGATCGAATTAACGGCCACACTTACCCCATGGAACAACTTCGAATGTTTCGTAGGAGGGACATATCTCTCGCCGAATCCAAATGATCTCCCGTATGCACCCAGAGTCACCTTGACTGGGGGCATATCCTATGTTCTCTGGAAACGGGTATTCATCAATCTCGACTCTCAGTATGTCTCTTCCAGATTCGTTTCAAACCCCCGCTACCCAAGCGCAATTCCTGACAAAGTGGACAGTTACTATCTCCTCAACGGGAAAATCGCCTATCGGTTCAAATACGCAACCCAGAAATGGGAGGGAGAAGTGTTCGTGGCTGGAGAGAATCTGACCAATGTCCATTATGAATATCTGAAGGGCTATCCCATGCCGGGCGCCACAGCAATGGTTGGGGCTAGCATCAGATTTTGAAAATGAGAAATATCATCATAGAGGAAAACATTAAAGTTGACAAAATATATTGATTTTTATAAGATTTTTAAAAATGGAAAAGAAATTTTACTCTATTCTATTCATCCTTTTAGTTTTTCATATTGGCCTTGTCATTCCAAAAACGAAGTTCGAGTGCTCTTGTCATACCCTCTCTCCCCTGAATCTTTTTCTCCTTGTTGTAACTGCCCCTATTGCGTGAGCCAACGAGGTGGATTTCTCTCTGCCTGCGGTTGTCATGAGAGAACCGAGAGTTCTTCAGAAAATATGCCTTTGATTAAAAGGGCATTTTGTTTTTGTGGATCTTCCAATGATGACTTCGATCTCCCCGGGGCGAAA
The DNA here is from genome assembly GCA_002780715.1 of Deltaproteobacteria bacterium CG03_land_8_20_14_0_80_45_14. Taxonomy (GTDB): domain Bacteria; phylum Desulfobacterota; class BSN033; order BSN033; family UBA1163; genus UBA1163. The sequence continues at coordinate 23,577 of PEUO01000046.1, read as the reverse complement.
TATCCTATCCTTCTGGTTAAAAGCCTGTTTCCACCTCCTGCCCTGGAAATTCATCCCTTCTTCCAAATTCCATCCACTTTAGTTTCACAAATATTTTTACCCCCACCAGAACACCCGTCATGACATTTTCCCTCCCTTAAAGGGGCTATTCTCTTTTATAGACGATTTAGATTCACACGTGAATCAGACCTATTCGTCAGGCATCCAAGCCAATGCCTCGTTAAGTATCTTTTTAGGGAGGATTCAAAATGATAAAACATAAAAAATTCTATTTGATGACAATAAGTTTTATCGTATTATGGTTCTGCTTTCTCCTTGCGCTACCTTTCAACATTGACGCTAAAGAGGAGCCCAAATGGTGTCCCGTTTGTGGGATGAATCTAAAAATGTATCATCAGACGAATAACCGGCTCACCTATTCTGATGGAACAAAGGACCAGACATGTAGCATCTTTTGCGCTGCTCAACTCTATGAAAAAAGACCAACAGAGATCGATCGATGGGAGGTCGTAGATTATGAGACCAAAGGATGGATCGATGCCAAGAAAGCCCACTGGCTGATCGGCAGTGATATCCCTGGTGTGATGACGGCTGTGGGCAAGATCGCCTTCTTATCCGTGGAGGACGTAAAGAAATATGAGAAAAAGCATGGAGGGGTGATCGGCACTTTTGATGATGCATTGAATCGAACCCTCTCTGATATGGGATCGGATAGAAAGATGATCATGGCAAAAGTGGCGGAAAGGGCGAAGATGGGCAAGGATTTGGCAGGAAAGCATGGGTGCTACAAATGCCACGGTGAGGAGGGCAAAGGGGGCACTGCATTAGGATGGAGTGCCCCAGAATTCTTAAAGAAGATGGACAATCGGGTTAAAATTAAAGAGGTGGTTACAAAAGGTTGTCTAGGGATGATGGGTTACGAAGGCAAGATGGATGAAAAGGATCTTCACTCTATCACCCTCTACATCTGGAGCCTGAGGCCAATGAAATGACACAAAAAATCGAAATTCGAAGCATGAAATCCGAAACAAGCACAAATAGGAAAAAATTAGATGGCCTAAAAGGAAAAGTTTGGATTTTTGAACATTTGAATTTCGGATTTGTTTCGTATTTCGATATTCGGATTTCGGATTTAAAAACCACCTATGGCTTAACACTTATTATTTTGATCCTCATCTTCGGTTCCTTATCATGGAGTGGAGAGGTCAAGCGGTGTATTGTGTGTGGAATGGATCTTTCAAAATATCCCCATACGAAATATGTGGTGACGACAACGGAGGGTAAGGAGTTTCAGACCTGTGGAGTCCAATGTGGTCTTACCTTGCATCTCAGGCTAAAAGAAAAATTTAAATCCGCTACAGCAACAGACCTTCTGAGCAATCGACCTTTTGATGCTCAAAAGGGGTTCTATGTTTATAAAAGCACCGTCATCACAGACATGGCTCCTGGTTTTATTTCTTTTGCGACGAGAGCTAATGCTGAAAAATTTCAGAAAGGCTTCGGTGGAAAAGTGGTCACCTATCAAGAAGCACTGGAGATATGGAAAGAGCAGATGAAATAATTTAAATCCCAATCCCTCAAGGCGGGACCAAGATTACTGTAGAGCAGGGCTTTAGCCCTGCGAATATAAGCAAGCCTAAAGGCTTGCCCTACGAGTTTTTATAAACTTATATGACAAGAAAAATTCGATCCTATTTATTCTTTTTAATCATTTTGATCTGTCTGAGCATCTTGGCCATGGCATTGGATCAATATTCTTGGAAAAGGATTCAATCGGAACAGATGGTTGTCTTCCAAAGGATGGTAGGAGGCGTTGGGATGGGAGCCATCAGCACTCCCATCTGGAACTTCATCAATTTTGATCCCCGCATCCAACCCGTGGATGATTCCACACTCTGGCCTATCCCAGGGGGCTACTCTTACGGTCCGGACCGAACTGCAACCGTTTCCTACTTTGAGGAGATACCGGTGAATCAATTAATCCTACAACGTTAAGCTGTCATTCTGAGGAGCCCTGTGGAGTATGAAATTACTCTACAGGGCGACGAAGAATCTCCTTATACAAGAGCAAATTACAGGTTCCCGGATGAGATTCTTCACTCCCTTCGGTCGTTCAGAATGACACAATGGGCCACTTGAAAAAATGAATAAACACCTCAACCTTCTTTTTACTGCAATTGGGAATATCATCAGAAATAAGGTCAGAAGTATCGTTCTCATCCTCTGTCTCATCGCCGTTCTCTTTCCTTTCGTTACTGCCCTTTCAATCTCTGAAGGGATTAAATTCCAATCCCTCATCTCCGTGGAGGAAGGAGCGGACATCTATGTGACTATGGATTATTTTGGCAGCAATGCCCCCATCTCCCTCGATTACCTCGAACGTTTTAAAAAAATGGATGGAGTGACAAAAGTCTTTCCTCGAATCGTTGGAAGAACCTATTTCGCCAATCGGTTAGCGACCATTGTGGGTATCCTCCCTGGGAATCTTCCTAAATCGATTCGTCTTGCCCAAGGGAGAATGTTCAGTGAAAAAGGGGATGTGATCGTCGGAGAAAGTTTGGCAAAAGAATTCCGCCTACAACCCGGTGTTCGTTTCTCCCTTTCGATCAATCCTTCGAAGCTCCTTCGGGTTGCGGGAATTTTTGATTCTAATGCAACGATATGGAGCGCTAATCTAATTTTAATGTCCTTTGAAGATGCTTCGGAATTCTTCCAGATGAAAGGGATGGCAACCGATATTCTGATTTACACAAGGCCAGGATATGCCCCTCTCTTGGCCAAAGAGATCCAACAAAGCGTGGATACCTCATATCCTGATTCATCCGGGCCTCCTTTGAGGGTCCAGGATAAGTCCTTGGTTAAAAGGTACTTTCAAAGAGGATTCAATTACAAGGCTGGGGTATTTACTGCCCTCTATACTGTCGCTTTTGCCCTCGCCATCCCAGCCCTGCTAATCGTTTCAGGATTTGGCCAGACAGAGAGGAGAAAAGAAATTGGGGTCATCAAGGCAACCGGTTGGCAGACCCAAGAGGTGATGGAGATGGTGACATTGGAAAACCTCGTCGTCAGCCTCACAAGCGCTCCGCTCGCTATCCTCTTGGCAATGGCTTGGTTGAAATGGTTCAACGGGGCATTCATTGCCCAGTTCTTCATCGCCGAAATCGGGTTAATGGCCCCATTTCCTGTCCCTTCCCGATTTCTCCCCCTTCCATGCCTTTTTGCTTTCCTCTTTGCTATCGTCCTGACGATGGTGGGAAGCCTTTATTCTACTTGGAAGACGGCTACGGTTCCTCCTGTGGAGGCGATGCGATAATGGAAACGATCATTCGAACAGAGAAGTTAGATAAGATTTATTATCAAGGAAGGCCTGAAGAGGTTCGTGCCCTCAATCAGATTGAGTTAGAGATTCCAAAGAATCGCCTCGTTCTTATCCGAGGTCCTTCAGGCTCCGGGAAGACCACCCTTCTCAATTTAATTAGCACAATCGATCGTCCGACGAGGGGTCGGATTCTCCTTCATGGAGAAGATGTCTCTAAATATTCAGATGTCCAGCTCTCCCGGATTCGCCAAAAAACGATCGGTTTGATTTTCCAAAACTTCAACCTCTTACCCCGTCTGCCTGCCTGGGAAAATGTAGCTTTTCCCTTGCTTCCCCTCGGGGTAATGGAAAGAGATAGGCGGGGAAGATCAGTGGAAATGCTGATTCAATTAAAGTTGGAAAAGAGGATAGATCATGCCCCTGAACAAATGTCTGGGGGGGAACAACAGAGGGTGGCCATTGCCAGGGCTTTAATCAATGATCCTGAAATTGTGATTGCCGATGAACCCACCTCCAATATCGATGCCGAATCGATTAAAATACTCTTAGACATTCTCATGGACCTTAAAAATAAAGGAAAGACAATCATTATCTCCAGCCATGATCCTGTCTTTCTCGATTATAGTGAGATGACTTTCTTTTTAAAGGATGGGAATCTGATCGATACGAAGATAATCCCCCCAACCCCCCTTTAGTCTCCGACCCGGAGCGGTCTCTGACCCGGAGGGCAAATGGGGGAAGGGGGGGATTTAAAGGATGGGAATTTAATTTACTGCGTTTTGATTATTTTCGAGTAGGGGAAAACAATGATCTTAAATGCCCTTAGTATCACTATGATATTTATCGGCGCCCTTTCCGCTCTCTTGGCGATTTGGGGAGGGATTTCATCTCTCATCCTTTATAGAAAATGGAAAAGAACCGCTACGCCTGAAGAAAAAACTTCTCTTGAAGATCGCTCCTATTTAGTTCTCTTAATTATGGTGATCGTATTGTTGATCAGGTTGATCAACTGGCCCCTTTTTTATGTCACTCTCCAGAGTTTCATTTCGGATATCGAAGGGGCTATGTGTATCTTCGGCGTGACTCAGGTGAAAGTAGGTCTTACCCGTTTTTTAGAGTTCCTTAAGCCGACCAATTTCTTCTTGATCGGAGGATGGCTCATGCTCCACGTCCTTGATAGGGCTACCAAAACCTCTCCATTGATGAGGAAGAAACTTCTCCTTCTTTCCATTATCAGCCTCTTCGTGCTGATCGATTCTATGGGAGATATCTTCTTGATGATCGGGATTGCGCCAGAATCGCTCGTCTCTTGTTGCACCACGGTTACCGATATTTTAAACCGACCGACTCGAACCACACCGGAATCCATCTTTGGTCCAGAATATGCTCAGTCTCTTCAGGTCCTTTTTTTCATCACCCATCTTGCCCTGATGGGATTCATCGGTGTGACCCTGAAGTTTAGAATATTTCGCAGGCTGATATTAGGCTTGCTCTCTCTCTTTGCGGTTCTAAATGCTTTCGTCTTCCTCTTATCTCAGATCGAGGTTTTCGCACCAAGAATGATGCATCTTCCCTTTCATCACTGTCTTTATTGCCTCTGGCAATACGTGCCAGATAGCATCGTCATGTTCTTACTTTTCATTTTGGGGACATTCTCTGTGGGATGGGGATTTACAACAGAACTCTTTGGAAGACAAGGAGAAGCAGCAGATTTACTGCCCGGGTATTTAAGAAAAATCTATTGGTTTGCCTTTTTCTTTTTATCGGCATTTTTGATTATGCTCATCATCCATTTACTGGTGGATTAAGATGAAACAAATTTTTCATGACGAAATATCACCCACGAACGATGAAAATTTACCACATCCACCCTCCCCCTTGATGGGGGAGGGGGAGGGTGGGGGTGAATATAGGTTGATTTCCCCCCACCTTAATCCTCCCCCGCAAGGGGGGAGGAGGTTTTCCGGAGATATTTTCTTCGTATTTATGTGGATCCTTTTTCTTCCATTGATTCTCGTCATGTTAGTTTTTGGTTGTAAAAAGAGTGACGCTCCTGGCCGTTGTGATTATGACGGGGTGAAAATCGAGCCTATCTATGCTGTCTATTTTACCCTTCAAGAGGGCACAGAGAAGAAGTTTTGTTCCATTGTCTGCGCCTCTTTAAGTTTTCCAGAACTAAAAAGTCGGATTAAGGAAGTCATTGTGGTCGATGAGCGCTCGGGGACTAAGATCAATGCCTCTCAAGCGCTCTTTGTCGAAAGTGAGGTGGTCACCGTTCCCCATAATAAGAATCGAATCCATGTCTTTGGAAAAAGAGAGGATGCCGAAAAACATTTGAAAAGATTCAACGGAAGGTGGATTGAAAATCCTTTCTTTTAGTAGTGAATGGATGCCCAGCAATTCTCGGTGAAAATACAGCGAGATTCTTCAGTCGCTAGGGCTTCTTCAGAATGACATTACGAAAGTCCCCAGTTGTCATTCTGAGCGAAGCGAAGAATCTCAATAGTTTGCGAACTCACCGAGAATTGCTGATGGATGCCGTTCGTCCTTGTATTGGCTATAAATTTTATGATATGATTTGCAATAAATTTCAGAAAAAAGGGGGAGAAGAGAATGGCACAGATGACATTCAAAGAGAGATTTATGAGCCAATTAACAGGGAAGAAGGTTGACATGACACCTGTGGGATGCACGACCACATACGGTGTGGTCGATTTCATGAAAAAATGCGGCTACGAAAGGCCTCTTGCAGACACAGATCCCGCGGCCATGACTGAGCTTGCCTATGCAGGTCATCAGCATGGTGGATTTGAATGGGTCAAGGCGATGGGATGGGATATCTTGCCCCTGAGCGAAGCTTTTGGTTGTGAACTGGGCACTCCGAAAATCGACTTGCAGTACTCTGTTAAAGGTCATCCCTATTCAGACAGTGTGGAGAACCTAACCTTTCCCTCTAACTTTCTCGAAAAGGGCAGGTTCCCTGTATTCAAAGAGAACTTGAAACTTCTTAAGAAAAAGGTTGGAGAAGAGATGGCTATGTTTGGGGAATCGGAAGGAGCCTTTACCTGTGCGGCCAATCTGGTCGGTACAGAACAGTTCATGAGATGGTGCATGAAAAAACCGGATGCGGTTTTTAAGGTTTTAGAAGTAACCAAACAAGCAGCCATTGCGGCAGCCAACTTTGCCTTTGACCATGGCGCTGACTATTATGTTTATGCGGAGCCCACCTCTGGGCCTGCCCTCTTGAGCCCGAGATTGTGGGAAAAATTTGTGTTGCCTGTTGAGAAGGAAATTGCCAGTAAGGTGAAAGGTCCGGTGGTTCTTCATATCTGTGCCAACACAGACCCCATTATCGAACTCATGTGTGAGACCGGTGTGGTAGGGATCAGCATAGAAGAGAAAGCCGACCTAAAACGGGCAGTTGAAATCGCCCATAAGAAGGGTGTGAAGGTTTTTGGAAATGTGGCCACGGCAACCACCCTGTTCAGTGGAACACCAGAAGAAGTGTATAAAGAATCCATTGCCTGCCTGGAGAATGGGACGGATTTCTTGTGTCCTGGATGCGGTATTGCTCCACGCTCGCCTCTGGAAAACATCCTCCAGCTTAAAAAAGCAAGAGACAATTTTTCTAAATAGAAAAAACCTCTCCCCATTTATCTATAGAAATCATAATGTAGAAAGGCGGGCTTGATAAATCAAGCCCCTACAATTGAATTTGGAAATAAAATGATGGAAAGAAGCTATGGGAAAAAAGTAGTTTTTTTTGGTTGTCCTTTGGATGGCGATGAAAGACACGAGTCTATTCAGGAGAAGCTTGCCTTGAAGGGGATCAAGGGTATCTTCGACGATCCCTACGAAGGCATCATGGAAATGATCCGCCAGGAAGTTAACCCGGAACTCTGGTCAGGAAAGGGCTCGCTAGATTTACCCAGTTGGCTTCGTCCTATTCCCTCTTTCGCCGACGAAGAGAAAATTACGACAGAAGCATTTGTAGGTTTTATGGATGATGGCGGTTTTGAGACCTATGCCCAGAGAGTAGGAGACTTCATTGCCGCTCACATTTTTCCTGATATTCCTTGTATGCTGGTGGTGGATCACTCTTTAACCGGAGGGGCCTTTAAAAAGTTGGTAGAGCTGTATGAACCAGAAATAATTTCTTTAGTTGTCTTGGACAGCCACACCGATGCCATCCCCATGTCCGTCATGGCTGGGTTGATCCAATATGATATCGATACGAATGCTGATACGGTTCATGATCGTCATGATCCGTTCTTATATGACCGGCAGGATTCTTATAATGCGAGTTCCTTTCTTGATTATTTGTTAGATGAAGAGGTATTGAAACCGCAAAACCTTTATCTCATAGGGATCAGTGACTATCCTCCCAAACATGCCTTTCGTATTAAAGATCAAAGGATAGAGAACTATGTCAATATTTTTTCTGAATTAAAGCGAAAAGGCGTGAGGATTTTAACGAAGAATGATTT
>PEUO01000046.1:0-15728 GCA_002780715.1 Deltaproteobacteria bacterium CG03_land_8_20_14_0_80_45_14 | reverse complement strand
CAAAACCCCTTATGTTTACATTTCTGTTGACTTGGACATTGGGGCGCGAAACGGAGTGGAGGGGGTTCGATTTCTCGAACGGCAGGGTCTTAATGAAAGGCAAATATATCGACTCGTGGATTTTATCAGGAGTTTTTTATCGAAGGGGATTCGCTTAGCTGGCATGGACCTGACTGAGATCAACCCCCGCAAAGCCGGCGGTCATCATCTTGCAGGAGAAGATCAAACTTATCGGATTGCAGTAAACATCATTAAAAAGCTCTTATGGGAAAGTGGATGAAATTTCATTGAAATAAGAGTTTAGAAGGTGATATAGAAATAGACAATGAGAGAAAAAATCTTTTTTCACTGTCTTTTGGTAATCTTCATAACTTTGGATCACCTTCCTTTCTCTTAAATTTTTAAGATGAGAGTCAAATTTACCATCTTTCAGTTTTTATTATTAGGGGAAAACATTTAACTCCAGATTTCTCCTCTGTTACCCCTTTTAATTCATTGATAATTAAACTAGATCATTTCACGATCGAGAAGGTAGAAGCCATCAATTTTTCATAATTCACTTTTACATACTCATACATCTTCGCATTTTCAATGGCGAGACCACTCTGCATGGCAATGGCTAAGAGAAAATCGATATCATCCTGTGTAAATCGACAGGGGACAGAGGTATAGAGACGAAGTGAACCGATGATCCTGCCTCTTATAGTGATCGGGACAGAAACAATGGAGGCGATCCCCTCTTGTTTGGCCTCTCGAGGGTATTGGACCCTCGGATCTGAAGTTGCATCTTCGATGATGACCGGTTTGCCCTTGAGTGTATCAGAGATCGATTTGTCCGCAGAGAGAAGGCCCTTTTCAACATATTGATCGCTCAATCCAAAGGATGACTTTATTTCCAACCTTTGGCCTTTCTCATCCAAAAGCATCAGAGTGCATCCTTTTGAACTCGTCGTCTCACAGGTGCTTTTCACAATCATTTGAAGAACTTCATTAAGATCCAAGGAGGAACTGATACCTCGAATAATACGGATGAAGGCCGAAAGGTAAGTGTACTCAGTCTCTTTCATTCTTTCTCACCTCCTTTAAAACTTCATGAGTCGAATGAATCGTCTTCTATCTTCCCGAACTTCTTTCCATCCCTTTCTTAATCAAGTCTTTGAACATGATAAAGGACAATTGCCCTTCTGTAGGGGTTACAAAAAGGGATAAAAGGATTAATCCCCCTAAGAGGAGAGTCCAGATGACGGCGGCAAATAAGAAGGTCACCACCAATGCGATAAATCCTTTAAACAGTATCTCGTATTTAATGATGACGAACCACGTCCCTATGAAACAGATGATTGTCCAAACGAGCATTGAACAAGAAATGATGGATGAAAACCAACTTTTGCTAAAAAGCCTTGCTTCCATTTTCCCCTCCTTTCATCGATAAAGAAGTCTCTTATTCCAACCATTTTGAAAGAGACCGTTTAGCAGAGAAAACCTTTTTTTCAGCCTCCGACAACAATTTTTTAGTATAGATAAAATTGTGAACCCCCTTACTTTTGTCTTCATCGACTACTTTCAGAATGTCTTCTACTCGCTTTATTAAAGCATCCACCTTCCTTTTTTCTGGGTCGGGTGCCATTTTTTTCTGGAACCTCAAGGTATCAAGGGAGAGTTTCAACTTCTTCACTTTTGTAGAAATTTCCTGTTGCCATTCATCCGTCATAATTCCATATTTGGACTCATGACACTGCACGCAGGTCTTCTTAACCTCTGCCAAAGAATGGCGCCGTGAAATCGTCGTGTGACATTCGACACACTTCACCCCCTCCGCCATCACATCCGGGTGTGCTTCTTTCTCTCCGAGGGCTTCCCCCTGAATGAACCTGACCTGGGTATCGTGACATTTCGTACAGTTCGATGCGGTTTGATGATGACACCTCAAACACTCCACTCTTGTCTTAAGGATCTTTCCATGTTCCTCTCCCGAAGCATGACAGACATCACAGTTCAATATTCTTGCAATATGTTTCCGGTGTGGAAATGGAAGGTCGTAGATCTTGATTTTTGCATCCTCAAATCCCTTGTGGCACTTACTGCATTCCGAATGAGAGACCTCGATCGTTTTGGGCAGAGGGATCGCCTTTTTGGGATGGCACGTTGAGCACGAGGTCTTTTCCCGACGATGGCATTCGAAGCAGGCCTCTTTCGTAGGACGAAAGGTGGGTGGGTCGTGAGGATCGTGATAGATATTGTAGTGACAGAAGGTGCAGGAATTTTTCAGTTGTTCGATATGGAAACGGTGCGGGATCGAAATATTATAAGGATTCAAATTGGGAGAAGTTCGCTCGATAGCAAAAACACCAGGGTGACAGCGGATGCAGTTTGGATTGATCTGGTCAAGCTTAGCAGAAAAACCCGCATGTTCCCCTCCGCTCTGGAGAGGAAAGATATTGATGCTCGGCATCAGAGCATGGCCTGTTGCATGGCACTCAGAGCAATTAATCTTGGGATGCAGAGTCGATTGTTCCCAAAAAGATGACTCCCGCTGCTGATGATGACAGCTGATACAGAATTCCTTCTTAGTGGTGGTATAGGTAGGAAGGGTGATGGCGGCATTAAGGGCCAGTATCGTCAGGACTCCCCCTAAGGTCCAGACCCAAAAAGGAAGATGAGGAACTCTAAACTTCAACATATTCTCCCTCTGCCCATCTTTTATTCATTTGTAACTATTCCAGAACCCCCACCCTTTTTGCCGATGGCCTGAAGGGTATTGGCGATATCCAGGGTGATGGGAATAATGGTGCTATTTTTCTCGCCGGCAATTTCAGTAAGCGTCTGGAGATATCGCAACTGGAGGGCAGCGGGCTCAATGGAAATGATTCGGGCCGCCTGCCGAAGGGTCTCTGCGGCCTGGAATTCACCCTGTGCATGGATGACTTTTGCCCGTTTCTCCCGTTCTGCCTCGGCTTGTCTCGCCATGGCCCTCTGCATTGGATCAGGCAACTGAACATCTTTCACTTCCACCACACTCACCATCACCCCCCAGGGTTCTGTATGGTGATCGATAATCTCACTCAAACGTTTGTTGATCTTATCCCGCTCGAAGAGAAGTTCGTCGAGGTCAGATTGTCCCAGGACACTTCTGAGGGTGGTGAGAGCAATCTGAGTGGTTGCCTTGATGTAGTCGGCTACCTGCAGAATCGCCTTAACGGGGTCCTTCACCATGAAGTAAACGACGGCGTCAACTTTGATGGTGACGTTATCCTTGGTGATGACGACCTGGGGTTCCACCACCATGGTGACCACCCGGAGCTCAACCTTGATCATCCGGTCAACAATAGGGATGATCAAATTGAAGCCCGGTTCTCTCGTTTTGATGAGTCGGCCGAATCGGAGAATGACGCCTCGCTCATACTGTCTAACGATCTTGATGGCGAGGCCCAAAAGAGTGATCCCGACAAGTCCTGCAATGATAATTAAAGACATCCATCGAATGGTTTCCATTAACGTGTTCCCTCCTTGTCAATTTTTAGAAAACAACATTGCTCCTTGTCTGTTTCCATCTATGTCTAAAATCCCCCTAACCCCCTTAAATTTGGGGGGTAAGAAAAAGGGGGAAAGGGGGATTTAGACCTTTTCTGCCTTTACCACCGTATCCATCCACCCCTGTCCCTCCCCCAACGGGTCCTGAAGGATGGGTATGATGGGGTTTGGATGGACACCTGTCCCATGTTTTCCCCACCAGAGAAGATTGGTCTCCGGGTCCTGACTTTGAAACGGTTTCCCTTGCGGGGTCCGACCATAGTTCCAACGCCCTAAACTGTCAGAGAGTGCAACCACCCGGGGATGAATTCCTTGTGTCACAAAAACCGGGGTGACTATGGAGCCCAGCGAAGAGGTGACCTTTACCCGATCTCCATTGTTCAAACTCATCCTCTTGGCCGCTTCTTCATTGATCCAGAGGGGATTTCTATGGACAATTTCCATGAGCCACTTGCAATTGGCCGTCTGGGAGTAAGAGTGGACATTCCACTGAAATGTGATGAGATGAAATTCGCCCTCTTTCAGCTGCTGGTGATGTGGAATTGGCAAATAAGTGGGAAGGGAGGGCTCGAATTCATATTTTCCGGAGGGCGTTTTCAATCTCTTTCGATCAGGTTTCAATTCGGAATTGACCCAGATCCCCTTATCCATCAGAAAATCGATTCCTCCGGCATCCACCAACTTTGGAATCTTACGGATCATGGCTTCGATGTAATGTTCCATTTTCCCAAATCTGAAATATCGCTCCACCCCACCCCCGACCCGGTGGGCCAGTTCGATCAGAATCTCTGAGAAGGGGAGGGAGTGTGCCATAGGTTTAACGATGGGTTGTCTCAAGGCGATATAAGGAATTCCCTCCATCGGAGGAGGTGAGAGAAGATCCCATCGCTCAAGGTAAATCGCTTCCGGCAGCACGATGTCTGCATAGAGATTGCTTTCATTAAGGAATGGATCGATGGACACATGGAAAGGGATTTTGCTTTCATCTTCGAGGACATGAGAAATGAGTTTTGAATTCGGGCCCCTGTAAACAGCGTTATCCATGTGGGTCATCAGAACCCCAACGGGCTGTGTCCCCCGAGCGACCCGGACAAAAAGGTTCTGGGATTCCGGATTCATCCTCTGCGATTTTGGGGGTTTCGGATCAGGAGGGTCGAGAAGATAACCTTGAGGAAAGATGAAGCCTCCTTTCGTATCCAGACTTCCCACCATTGCATTGAGAAGGAGGATACTTTTTTGGTTTGAAGTCCCATTGATATGTTTCAGGGCACCCCCTCCTCCTATGGCGACACTTGGTTTTGCTGTAGCAAATTCCGCCGCAATGCGTTTGATATCCGAAGCTCGGACTCCGCTCACGCTCTCGGCCTTTTTGGGGGTGTAGGCGCTGAGGTGGCGCAAGAGCCTCGCAGGAGAGGTATTGGTCCACCGTTCAATGAATTCCCTGTCCCAGAGACCTTCGCTCGCAATGACATAGGCCATGGCTAGTACGACCATGCCATCGGTTCCGGGGATGATCGGAAACCACTCATCGCTTTTTCCAGCCGTTTGAGAAATCCTGACATCAAAGGTAACCATTTTCGCCCCCAGATTGATCCTGGCATCAATCAGCCGCTGGATGAAAGGGACAAATAAATAATGGGATTCGTAAGGATTGGCTCCAAAGTTGAGAATATATCGGGTATGGGACACATCACCCACTCCGATGGAGTGACCGGATACATCATGAATGGCGAAGGCCCCATTTGGAGATTCCAGAACCGCATGATGAAAAGTGGTTGAACTGTCGAACGCCGAGGCAAATCTCCAGGCCAAATCATTACTGGACAAATCCCACGCATTACGGAGGATGAAATTATGGTGCTGCTTTTCGGCCTGGAGGGCGTTCAGTCGAAGGGCAATTTCATTAAAGGCCTCATCCCAAGAGATTTGCTTCCACTGACCCTCGCCTCTTTTTCCAGCTCGCCTCAATGGAGAGGGGATGCGATCAGGATTGTAAAGGTGGTTCAGGCCCGCAATCCCCTTGGCGCAGAGCCTGCCACGACTATTAGGATCGAGGGGATTTCCTCCGATGTTGATGACCTTTCCATATTCTAAATATCCTAAGATCCCACAACTGGCTGGACACATCATGCAGACACTGGGGATCGATTTCCGCATCCTCCCTGTGGTTCGGGAGATACTCTTTCCCTTTTCGAGAGGAGCTGGCTCCCCTTCCAGTGGAAGTCCAGTGGCTAAGAGAGCCATCCCTCCTGCCCCCCATTTGATAAAATCTCTCCGGTTCATTCCAGACATCAATTCTCCTTCAACTTAATGGGATGCTCAATCCCCCAATCACCATAATGCAGCGCATGGCAAAGATTCCGATCATCACCAATAAAGAAGCGATCGCTATCCCAGGGATCCATCGTTTCGTAAAAGGCGAGAGGAGAAGGAGGAGAGGGATGATCGATCCTAAAAAGATTTCTACTCCCAGAAAGAGAGGACTAAAACTACCTTTAATGAGCATCACCGCCGCTTTATAAGCCTCCGTGTGGGAGGTGAGAAGGACCGTCAGGTCTGTCCCGATAAGAATAAGATCTAAAACAATACTCGCCACCAATAACTTTCCCAGATCGTAAATAAGAGTCGGATCGTGCTCCTTTTTTCTTTGAATCACATAATCCTTAATAATCACAACCAGGGTCATCATGGCCAGTCCTGAAACCATGGCCGAGACGAGAAAAATAGGAGGCATGATGGCCGTGTTCCATAATACCCGGGCCTTTCCCAGGGCGAGGATAAATCCTGTATAACCATGAACCATGAGGGCTAAAGGAATACCGATCAGACCAAAGATCTTTGTCCTTTTCATGTCTCCTCTGAACATGAAATACCCGTAGACCACGCAATTCATGGGATAGAGGGTTAGGAGAAAGGTTCCCCACGTGATCGGTGAGGTGATCCTCAAATAGAGGATGAGGTGCCAGAACCTCAGAGGTTGCTCAAGGTCAACGAGTAAGGTCATGGGGGCGATCACCAAGAGAAGGGTGGCCATCACCACTCCTATCTTTCCCAAGGGTTTAAACTTAACCATTCCAAATCCATAGGCAAATGTGGAGATGATGAAGGATCCTGCGCTCAAGCCGGTCAGATAGAAGTAAAGAGAGATCAGGATTCCCAGAGGCATTTCATGCTCTATATTATAGATGATGTTCACGTCCATTCTTTTCTCCCGGCAAAAGGATCCATGGCATCTGCATCAGCAGCAATATAATAAACCTGGGGGTAAGTTCCCATTTCTGGTTTCAATGTCTGGAAGGGGTGCTTTGAAAGGAGTTTCGTGACCTCATCTTCGGGATTGTTGAGATCTCCGAAGATTCTTGCCTTCGCAGGACAGACCTCAACACAGGCAGGCTCCAAACCTGCATAGACCCGGTGACGGCAGAAATAGCACTTCTGGACGATCGGCATGAGGGGATTGACATATCTGGCATTGTAGGGACACGAGGCGAGACAATATTTACAACCGATGCAACGATGTTCGTCGATGATGACGATCCCGTCCTCCTGTTTCCAGGTCGCCTGGACTGGGCAATTGATGACACAAGGCGGATGCTCGCATTGATTACAGAGGGTGGGGAGAAAGTGGCGTGTGATGTTGGGGTACCTCCCCTTTTCAATAATCTTCACCCATGAGCGAAAAACCCCTGGGGGAACACGGTTTTCTGCTTTACAGGCGACCGAGCAACTATGGCAACCGATGCAGCGCCGAAGATCGATCACCATGGCATATCTTTTCTTTTTCATTGAATTTTTTTCATAATTATTCAATTTTTACTTTTTAACCTTTTTGAAAATCATGTTATATTTCTCATCCATCGCCTTTACCGATTCTTTTGTATGGCAGTATAGGCTGCAAGAATTAGGCATTTTGGGTTTTCCCGTCTTCTCATCAACTCCGTACTTTAGAGTTTTTGAGGGCGGAATGGCTTCAAAGGTGTGGTTTGGTACCGATCCCGAGGCGATGGTATAGGGTAGGTGGCATGCTGAACATGAAGCTACTTCATAACGATGGCCAGAATGTTTTACTTGATCAGCAACGATTTCCTCGTGGCACTTCCCACATAGCGATCGCTCTTCGGCCCTTAATTGGCCTGTTCGATAATTAAGGCTTCCGACATGGGGATCATGGCATGTCACACAGCTAAGATCAGGGATGCCGTTATGGCGACTCTTAATCCATTCCAGATATTGCTGGCGATGGCGGTTAGCGTTTTTCTGATCGGGCCAGAATGAACCGGCGGCGGTATAGGGCTCTGGGTCTAAATCCTTCATCAAGGTATCGGGTTTGTTGAGTTCATAATAAATGGGGTAATTGAATTTCTTCAGATCGCCCTTCATACGAGCACGGATGTGACAGCGGCCGCAATTCTCGGTGTGCTTATCAATGACCGCTTTGACCTTCTTGGGTTTTTTGGTATGGTCAGCAGAAGGGCCATGGCATGCTTCGCAGCCGATGTTGAATTCGACAAACGTACGTTCTTTGTAATTCGTGCCAGTGGCATGGCAATACCCACAATCATTGAACCAATCCTGTCGTACGAGGGAACCCTCCTTGGTCTTATTGATCTTAAAATGGTTATTCGGTCGGCTATACTCAAACTCCCCCACGATGATGTTTCCTTTTTCATCCCAAAAAGCATAGCGCTCCTCTTTATACCAGCCACCAATGACGTAAGCCCAATCATACTGATCCGGCTTCGGAGCATGTTCGACAGTGAGATCGGCCTTGACGTTCTTGAAATCTCCTTTGGCGATAGGGCGAACCATCCAGGCATGGATGGTGTTCTTCCAGGCTTGGTATTGCGCCTTGTGGCAGGACTTGCATTTTTCAGAGCCTGCATAGGCCTTGCCTGTAATTGGATTCTTTGAAGGAGCTGGAGCCATTTTGGCAGAAACTGTGTTTCCCTGAGATGCCCACAAAAAAGTTACCAATACAAAAAATAATGCTACTGATTTTTTCATCGGACTCCCCCCTTTTGTAAAGTTTTAAAAAATCTAAAATCTTTGATTACCCCTCTTCGTCTCAAAAGTCCCCAAAGTGGTCATTGCGAGCGGAGCGAAGCAATCCGACGAGGTCGTTGCGAGGGCAAAGCCCGTGGCAATCTCAAGAGTTCCTTCGCTACGCTCAGGACAAGGCTTCGTCGCTACGCTCCTCGCAATGACATGTGGTTGGACTTTTTACGATTTCATCAATTTTAGTTTATTTTTTAAAAAAGAGTTTGTCTATCGGGCGATTCACCTATATTTCAAAAAAAAGGCCCTATTTTTAAGGCTCTTTTTACTTAAATATCTATCAGGCATTATCCTATCGAGACATAAGAGTGACGAAGGGTGTCTTCGGATTGTTGGGGAGACCGATATTTTATATAAAGGCTTAAAGTTGGAGGCTAAAGGCGTGAGGCACCTGCCGGCGGGCAGTAAAAATTTGGGGTTTTAAATTTTAGATTTTTATGAGTCCCGTTCGAATGGCATACTTGATGAGCCCCACCTTATCATGGATATTCAATTTCTCCATGATATGAGCTTTGTGGGCTTCCACGGTCTTTTTGCTGATACATAGAAGGGAGGCAATCTGTGCGACGGATTGTCCTTCAGCGATCAGTTTTAAAATTTCCCTCTCCCGACTTGAAAGGAGATCATCCACTCCCCTTTTTTCACCTATCTCTGCTTTTCGGATGTATTCATCAATTACCTTTTTCGAAATTGATGGGCTGAGAAAAGAATCCCCTTGATGGATGGTCCGAATAGCAGAGACAAGATCCGTCATTGCCGAATCCTTGATAAGGTAACCAGAAGCGCCTGCTTTGAGAATTTGAAAAATCCATTCCTCATTTTCATACATCGTAAGGACTAACACCTTCATATGGGGAAAGAGCTTTTTAATTTTCCGGGTGGCTTCAATCCCGTTCAAATTCCTCATGGCGATATCCATCAACACGACATCCGGAAGAAGTTTTTTCGCCAGTTCGATGGCCTCTAAACCATCCGATGCCTCCCCTATCACTTCGATATCGGGTTCGGATCTCAAGAGAGCGAAAAGTCCCTGGCGGACAATTGTGTGGTCTTCAGCTAATAGAACCCGTATCTTTTTCATCGCCACCAATTCCTTTTTGATTTGGAACCTCAATATGGATCTGTGTCCCAAAACCCGGTCTCGATTGAATATCGATCTTCCCTCCGAGAAGGGAGATCCTTTCCTGCATCCCTATAATCCCGAAGCCCCTCTCCGGGGACTCTGGATGTAACACCTTGTGCAAATCAAATCCCTTCCCGTTATCTATTATGGAAGCGTAGATCGTCGAATCCCTCTGTTCGAGGGAGATCTCAATGCGATTGGCCTTCGCATGTTTTGCAATATTGTTCAAAGCCTCCTGAACGATTCGATAAAATGCCGTTTCAATTTGTGGGAGTAACTTTTCCTCAAACCCAATTGCCTGGAATTGAGAGTCAATGCCCAGGCGTTTAGAGAAATTCTGAGCATACCACCTCAATGTTGGAATCAAGCCGAGTTCATCCAGCATGGTGGGCCTCAGATCCATCGATAATTGACGCATAGCTGTGATGGTCTGATTTGATAAAGATTTGGCGTCCCCCAGTCTTCCCCGTACACTGGGATAAGTTTGTGGAAGCTCTTTATCGATCATGTCCAGATTGAACTTAATCGCTGTCAGGGCCTGACCAATTTCGTCATGGAGTTCCCTTGAGATTCGTCTTCTTTCATTTTCTTGTGCTTCGATGATTTGGGAGAGATATTTCCGCTCCAATCTCATCTTATCCATCAGTGTCCTCGCCATGAAGTTAAAAGTATCTGCTAACCTCTTGATCTCGTCGTCGCTTTTGAAGGTAACGGTTCTTCCAAAATCACCCCGGCCAATAAGGGATACTGTCTCCATGAAGTGCTGGAGTTTCTTGATCACTAATTGATTCAGAGCAATGCCAATGACCAAGGTGGAAACCCCCACAGCAAAGAGCAAAAGGAAGATATTCTCTTTAAACTCCGCCCTGAGCTGACTTTCAATATTTTTCAGGGTAAAATCAGTGACAAGGACGCCGGTGATCTTCTGTTCCGGGTTATGGCAGGAGAAACATTCTTTCCGATTGTAAATTGGGTTCACGTTTCTGAAGATCTTTTCACCTTCGAGAGAAGAATAAATGACTGTCTTATTCAGTGCCTCGGTGGTTCGTTGATGACAGACTTGGCATGTGGGATCATGGATATCAATGACTTTTCCTATCTCTTTATCCTCAATGGAAGTGACGATTCGGCCAACCCTATTGAGAATGAAGATCTTCTTAACATCCGGATATTGACTCGCTACCTCTAAGATGTATTTCATTTCCCCTTTATTCTTGGATAACATCGAACTTTTCAAAACATCATTAACCATTTGGGTCAGATGGGGGCTGATATTCTCCTGGAGGTTACGGATCATCTTTTCTCGGTGTTGAAAGTATTGGGTGGTGAAGAGAACGGTCATGGTGAAGGTGAGTAAGCCGACTAATCCAACGATGATCTTAAAACGGAGGCTTTTATAAAATTTTATCTGCTTCATTTTTTCTGTAGACATAAATTCAATTTTTTCAAACCTGATGCCAGCCTCAGATTAAAGAGAAACAGAAGAGTTTAAGGATCGGAGTATATAAATATTCTATGCTGATATAAGAAAAAATCAATTAAAATCTTCCCTTTTTTTCTCCATATGCTATCTCTCAAAATTCCATTGAAACAGAAATGGGGAAAGGATAGAATAAAACTGATTGGAGATGAATCAGTGAAGCGTGGAAAGTTTTTTTTCTATTTTCTTTTTGTAAGCCTCTTTCTTTTGGGCCCAAGCAGTGGTTTAACAAAGGAGAAAGAGGGTGATCTGTTTTTAAAAATAGGGATTCAATCGATTAAGAATAAAAAGGCCCCTAACTTTTGTTTGGATGGTTTGGGTGAAAAAAAGGTTGAGTTAAAAAGTTTTAAGGGGAAAGTGGTTTTTCTCAATTTTTGGGCCACCTGGTGTAGTCCCTGCAAAGAAGAGATGCCTGGTCTGGAAGTTCTGCACCAAAAGTTTAAAGGAAAAAATTTTGTTTTACTGGCCATTTCTGTTGACTATGGAGGGTTTAAACCCGTCCAGGAATTTATTAATAAACAGCATTACACCTTCTCCGTTTTACTCGATCCCAAATGTGAGGCCCTCGACCTTTTTGAGATAAAAGGAATTCCAACTACCTTCATTATTGATAAGAAGGGAAGAATGGTTGGGAGAGCAATAGGACCCAGGGATTGGAAGAGTCCAGAAGTTGTTTCTCTTGTAAACCTCCTGATCGAAAAATAAGAAAAAAATTGTTCTTGACAATTTTTATAAAGAATATTATAAAAAATTGTACTTGGTAAAATGTAATATGAGACTGTCTACTCAAAGTAGATATGGAGTAAGGGCAATTTTTGATATCGCCTATCATTCAGAGGGGTTAGGGACCCAGGTCAAAGATATCTCTCGGAGGCAGGGG
Organism: Deltaproteobacteria bacterium CG03_land_8_20_14_0_80_45_14; assembly: GCA_002780715.1. GTDB lineage: Bacteria > Desulfobacterota > BSN033 > BSN033 > UBA1163 > UBA1163. The sequence goes on along the minus strand of PEUO01000046.1, from coordinate 3,659 downwards.
ATATCCCAACGCTATTTGGAACAAATCTTCCAGAAATTGAAGAGGGCTGGGATTGTTGGTAGCAAAAGAGGTCCTTCAGGTGGGTATTTTTTGAATAAAAAACCTGAAGATATCACGGTCGGTGAAGTAATCCGTATCACAGAAGGCGGTATTAACCCGGTTCTCTGCGTCAATCCGGAAGATTCAAGTCAACCCTGCGAGAAATCCGGGGAATGCGTGACTCAAATCGTTTGGAATGAAGCAGGAAAAAGATTAAAAGATTATTTTGATTCTATAACGATTAGAGACTTATGTAAATTGGCAAAAGAAATGGGACTAAAAAAAGATTTAGACAAGAGATTTATGTATTATATTTAATTTTTTCTTGACATAATCTATAAACTATATTATTATAGGCAATAAAAGGACTTAGATAATGTTGATTCATAATATTTTTCAGTTACTTAGCTATATGGTAATGTAAAATTTAAATAGGGGAAATTTATTGGTTTCCCCTTATTTAATAATATATTTCTTGATAAATTTTATAAAGAATATTTTTTAGAATTTAACATAGAAATGGTGAGAATATGAATTATGTATCAGGCCTTAGGTGTAGAGAATGCAAAAGGGAATATTCAATTAGCCCAATCCATGTTTGTGAGTTCTGTTTTGGACCTTTAGAGATTATTTATGATTATGAGAAGATCAAGAAGAGTTTAACCCATAAAAAAATTGAGGAAAGACCTAAATCCATGTGGAGGTACCAAGAACTTCTCCCTTTAAATGGTGATCCAACCGTGGGGACAAATGTCGGGTTCACGCCACTCATCAGGTCAGAGGGATTAGCAAGGGCTTTAGGGGTCAGAGAACTTTACTTAAAAAACGATGCAGTGAACCACCCCACACTCTCATTTAAAGACCGTGTCGTTTCTGTTGCTCTCTCCAAAGCGAAAGAATTTGGATTTCGGATAGTCGCCTGTGCGTCCACGGGGAATCTTGCCAATTCTGTGGCTGCTTTGGCCGCAGCAGGAGGGTTCAAGAGTTATATTTTCGTCCCTTATGACTTGGAGCAAGGGAAAATTTTGGGGACATTGATCTATGGAACAAATCTGATTGGAATCAGGGGAAGTTATGATGAAGTAAATCGACTCTGCAGTGAGATTGCAGAAAATTATGGATGGGCATTTGTTAACATCAATATTCGGCCTTTTTATGCGGAAGGATCTAAAACCTTTGGTTTTGAGATCGCAGAACAGTTGGGTTGGAAAGTGCCACAGCATGTGATTGTTCCAATGGCTGGAGGTTCTCTCATCACCAAGATTTGGAAAGGGTTCAAAGAATTGGAAGCCATTGGCCTCTTAGATGGAGTTCCTACCAAAATCTACGGAGCCCAGGCATCAGGGTCTAACCCCATCGTGGCTGCGTTTAAGGCAGGCGTGGATTGGATCAAACCGCAGAGGCCACAAACGATTGCGAAATCCCTGGCTATTGGAAATCCTGCAGATGGATATTACGCCCTTAAGACAATACGAGAGTCTGGAGGATGGGCTGAAGATGTAACTGACGGAGAGATCGTCGAAGGAATGAAATTGTTAGCCCAAACAGAGGGGATTTTTACAGAGACAGCAGGGGGAGTCACCGTCGGTGTGACGAAGAAGTTGATCGAGCAGGGGATCATCCCGAGAGATGAATCCATTCTGATCTCAATCACGGGGAATGGGCTGAAAACTCAAGAGGCCATACAAGATCAAGTGGGGCGTCCCCTTATCATTGATGCCAAATTATCCGATTTTGAAAAAATTGGTGCTCCGAAACAAAGAGAAAGGGAGAACGGCATTCAGGCCACTTTATGAAGGAGGAAGAGATGGAAGTCCGTGTTCGAATACCCACCCCATTGAAGAAATTAGCTGGGGAACAGGATGTGATTAAGGCACAAGGGAGAACAGTTGGGGAAGTGCTTCAATGGCTTACAGAGACCTACCCGGGTCTTAAAGAGAGGCTTCGGGATGAACAGGGTGAGGTAAGGCGGTTCATCAACATCTATGTGAACGATGAGGATATCCGATTTAACCAGAATTTAGAGACCCCAGTGAAAGAAGGAGATCAAATTTCTATTATCCCTGCCATTGCCGGTGGATCTTCTCTCAGGAGGAGATTGACGCTCACTTTTCCACCCCAACTTATTAAGGAGCCTGTCATTTATAATATTGGCCACCAATTCAAGTTGGTTACGAATATCCGTAGCGCCAATGTGTCAGAGAATGTGGGTTGGGTAACATTAGAGATTGATGGAGAGGAAACAGAGTATTCAAAAGCCCTTAATTATCTGAACGAGATTGGAGTGACGGTTGAACCCGTAGAAAGAAACATCATTGAGTAATATGGGGAGATAGAGAGAAATAAGGGGGATCAAATGAAAATAGGAACATTAAAAACAATGAAGGCCTTCAAAGATTGGTTCATCATCAAGGCCAAGAAAGAGGGTTCCGAAATATCGGTTGAGGAGACCCATGGACTCCTTCAAAAAAGGGAACCCATCCTCCTTCTCGACATCCGTGAGAAGGAGGAGATTGCGCTGGGATATATCGAAGGCGCCCTTTTTCTCCACCAGAGTCTTCTGAAGGAGAAGGTTGGGAACCTGATTTCTGATAAAGATTCACGAATCGTGGTTTATTGCGCAGGTGGAATCCGTTCCCTTGCTGCGGCAAAGACTCTAAAAGAGATGGGTTATACTCAAGTCTTCTCTATGGCGAAGGGGATCGAAGGATGGAAGGCATCTGGCTTTAAGGTTGTAAGCGATTCTGAACTCACACCGGATCAACTCACCCGATATAGTCGGCACCTGATGCTTAAAGAAGTGGGAATGGAAGGACAGCTTCAACTGCTGAAGGCTAAAATCCTTCTGATCGGCGCAGGAGGGTTGGGTTGTCCAGCCGCTATTTATTTAGCCGCTGCAGGAGTAGGGACATTGGGGATCATCGATTCCGACAAAGTAGACTTGACCAATCTTCAACGGCAGATATTGCATGGTTTGGCTGATGTGGGAAGGCCGAAGACCGAATCGGCAAAAGAGGCCATCCATCGGATCAATCCTGATGTGAAGGTTGTGACCTATACAGAGCGATTAACACCCAAGAATGCTCTCGAGATTTTTAAAGACTACGATATCATCATTGATGGATCGGACAACTTTCCGACGAAGTATCTTGTGAACGACGCCTCTTTTTTTACAGGGAAGCCTTATATCTATGGAGGCGTTTTCCAATTTGAAGGCCAGGCCAGTGTCTTTTTCCCAAAAGAGGGAGGGCCCTGTTTGCGTTGTCTCTTTCCCGAACCTCCTCCACCGGGTCTGGTCCCCAGTTGAGACGAAGCAGGCGTCCTGGGAGTTGTGCCCGGGCAAATTGGATTGATTCAGGCTACAGAAGCGATCAAGCTGATTTTGAAAAAGGGGAAGCCATTGATTGGTCAATTCTTGATTTACCAATCTCTGGAAACAGAATTCAAAACGTTTCCAATCAGAAAGAATCCCTCATGCCCTCTTTGTAATGGGGAGTCCAAAATAAAGGGATTGGTTGATTATCAGGAAGCGTGCAGCTTAGAGACGGTAAGTCAAGCGGTTGTTTAATTTTACTTTAATGGAATAATTTGAATCAGGGAGCCATCTATGAAAAGAAAAA
>PEUO01000061.1:3434-4219 GCA_002780715.1 Deltaproteobacteria bacterium CG03_land_8_20_14_0_80_45_14 | reverse complement strand
CTGGCCACCAGCCGCGCAGGATCACCTGCTCTCCTTGGTGAATCAATGGCAGCGACCTTTCTCCCAGCTACTTTTTTAACTGTTTCAATCACCTCTCTTACTGAATATCCATTACCATTTCCAAGATTATAAATTCCAGAAATATTTTCTTGTCCCAATTTTCGAAGGGCTAAAATATGGGCATTGGCAAGATCCGTTACGTGGATATAATCACGGATGCAAGTCCCATCAGGCGTACTATAGTCCGTACCATAAACGGGAACAGAAGTCCCATCCAAAGCTGCCCTAATGACTAAGGGGATCAAATGGGTTTCTTGAGAGTGATCCTCTCCAAGTTCACCTTCGGGATCGGCTCCTGCCGCATTAAAGTACCTGAGAGAGAGGTAGTCTATTTTCCCGGCAACATGAAAGGCCTCGAGTGCCTTTTCAAAGATCCACTTGGTCTCACCATAAGGGTTTGTTGGGGCACAAGGATGGTTCTCGGTAATGGGGATTTGGTTGGGCTCTCCATAGACTGCGGCAGAGGAAGAAAATACAATTTTGTTGACATTAACTTCTTCCATTATTTCAATCAGTTTCAGGCTATTTTTCACATTATTGTTGAAATATTTTACCGGATTCTGAACCGACTCTCCCACCAGAGAATCTGCCGCAAAATGCATAACAGCGTCAATGGAGTTGGTTTGAAAAGTTTCTTTAAGTCTTTTTTGATCAGAGAGATCGCCTTCTATGAAGGCGGCATCTTTTACAGCTTCTCGATGGCCGGCTTGAAGATTATCAAAGAC
>PEUO01000061.1:0-3144 GCA_002780715.1 Deltaproteobacteria bacterium CG03_land_8_20_14_0_80_45_14 | reverse complement strand
CATATCTCCTTTAAGCGGACGTTTGCAGGTGATTTCTCGATGGTCTCAGAAATATCTTTTAGGTACTTTGAAATTTTCTCGGCTTCCTCAGTTTGATAATCAGGGATCTTTGTGATTCCATATCTCTCATACTCATCTAGAGCGAATTTGACTGTAATGTTTTCAATCGCCCGTCCTGGTTGAAAGGCAACTTCGCCCTTGATTCCTTTTGACGTTTCAACCACCAGGCCCACATCGCTTAATTCATGAAGAAATTGCCGTACCAGTCGAACCGGAATCTCCAAGGCATGGGCAATCTGGCTGACACTTAAGGGCTTTTCTCCGAGGGAAAACTTCTTGGTGAGAAGGTGGAAGATCCTGAGCATGAGAAGTTTTTTCGATGAAACACTCATCCTGGAATAGTCCGGGTGAAAGCCGTATGTCTCGTAATGTTCATTGGCATTCGCAATTTCTGCACCGAAAAGAACAATCATCCAACTCATTTGAAGCATACCCAAGAAAAGAGGCAGTGCCGCGAAGCTCCCGTAAATGGCGCCATAACTTGCTGCCCCAATCTGGAATTTAATGTATATCCATTGAACAATTTGGGCAATCGTCCCTGCTATGACACCTCCCAAAATGGCTGACCTGAGCGGAATTCTGGTGTTTGGCATGATCAGATAGAGCATCGTTAAGAGAACCCAAATGGATACATAGGGCAGTAGATTCAATAGGAGAAAAATGACCTTACTGAAAACTCCCAGGACGGCGATTTTATTGACGATCACTTTCATCTGGCTTGCCACGAGGACGGTCGCACTGCTGGAAATGATAAGAAGAACAGGGCCAAAGACCATCATTGCCATATAATCGCTAAATTTTCTTATGAGTGTCCTTGATTTCTTTATTTCCCAGATTTCGTTAAGAGACTCTTCGATTTTTCCCATTATGGATATGACCGTCCAGAGCAGCAATACTATTCCGACACCAGCAATTAAACCACCCTTTGCCTGATCAAGGAGTTTGTGAGAAAAGGAAATGATCTGAGTGGTGATATCCGCTTGCCAATTTGCCTTCTCTGCCATTTGGAGGATCTGTTTTTCGATGAGTTTTTCAAGACCGAAACCTTTAGCCATGGCAAAGGCTACGGCTACAACGGGAACCACATTAAGTAGAGAATAATAGGTCAAAACCGAAGCGGTTTTTTGACAATGATCTTTTAAAAATCCTCGAAATGCCAAAAGAATAATGCGTAGGTATTTAATGACAAGGGCTTTTATAGGATGAAGGTTTTTTAAACGGATTTCCCAGATGCCTGTTTTAAAGAAAAGGAGGAAACTTGATCTCATCATAACTTTTCTTTTCGACTTTGGATCAATCAAAAAATCGTTCCTTAAATCCCAAATTTTTCTCTTAAAACCCTTAATGCCTCTTCTCGGTTTTTAATCTCACCCTCGACCTGCTTCTGACGGATGAAGTTCAGGATTTCCCCCACCCTTGGTCCGGAGGAATATCCCAGGGCCATCACATCGTGTCCGGTGATGAATGAAGGGGGATGAACAATATCTTTTTCATTAAATAACTTTAAGATCCGAAGACAGTGATTTTCGACCACCTCATCGATCTGAATGGATAAGATTCCACGGCTCGCCTCCTTATCCGAAAGGGTGTGGAGGACGAGCAATGGGGTTTCATCCCCGACCTGATGAACCAGTCTTTTGAGGGCGGTTTCTTTTGTCTCCCGGGACAGATTGAGGATTCTCATATGATTCTTGATGAGGTGAAGAATTTTATTTTTCATCAAGTTCGAAAAGCGGACCCTTTCCATGATTCTCTCCGCTGCTTGAATGGAAAAAGATTCGTGGTCTAAGAAGTGAACCTTCCCTTTCTCATCTTTTGAATAGGTATCCTGTTTGCCGATATCGTGGAAAAGAGCGGCATAATATAAAGAGAGCCGATCTTCTTGAGTGAGGCAAATCTCTTGATGATTACGAGCCACCCAGTCAAAGGCCCATGATATTTTTTCAACCATGAGAAGGGTATGGGAAAGGACATCCAGATGGTGATGTTCATTTTGGCCAAGGTTTTCCAAACCCTTAAACTCCGGGAAGAGGGTGAGGAGTAAATTGGATTTGTAAAGGGATTTTATTCCAATGGCTGGTTGAGGAGAAAGAAGGATTTGATCAAGTTCTGTTTTAATCCGCTCTCCAGGGAGGCTGAGGATCATTCCTTTTTTTAAAGAAATCTCCTCCTTCAATTCCTCATCCATGACAAAACCATCAAGGGTGCAAAGGTAACGGATCGCCCGTAGCATCCTCAGTGGATCCTGATCGATGGAATGGTTTGAGACGGTGCGGATCAACTTTTTTTGGATATCCTCCAGACTCCCTTCTACATAATGGAAGAATTCATCTTGAAGAGAGAAAGCGATGGCGTTAATGGTGAAGTCTCTTCTTTGAAGATCTTCTTCAATCGTTTCCCCCTGTAAAAAGGTGAGATCAATGGACATATCTTCTTTGATGATTCGATATGTAGTGGTGTTCATCTCCTCCTTCCCTACCTTAAAGAAGTGAAGACAAAGGACTTCCTCCATAATGGCAATGAACATTGAGGCATCTTTCGGCAAGACGAAGTCAAAGTCCTTTCTTGGTGTTCCAAGCAAAAGGTCCCTGAGATAACCTCCCACTAAAAAAAGGGGGGTCTTCTTCTCCTTCGCCAGTCTCGACAGTTTAGAGAGGATCGGATCCTTATGGATTTCTTGTTTGATATTCCCCATCTCTATTTGCAACTCTAACTTCTAATCCCCCCTTGCCCCCCTGAAGCTGTGAAAAAATTCAGGAGAAGGTCGGACAGGGGTATCTTCAAAGTTTTACAATTGCGGATCATTTGAGAGAATAAGGGTAACAAAACGTCGTAATCAGGCCACACCACTAAGGTTTTCACATTTCTTCTGCTTGACGTCATAAGGTGCCGCTGTAAAACTTTTACGACATCCCCGCCCGACCTTGAAGCTTAAAGTGATTTTTTCACACCTTCCTTTTATTAAAGGGGCAGCAATTCTCGGTGAAAATACATCGAGATTCTTCAGTCGCTAGGGCTTCCTTCGACTACGCTCAGGACAGGCTCTTCAGAATGACATTACGAAAGTCCCCAGTTGTCATTCTG
>PEUO01000073.1:43238-53659 GCA_002780715.1 Deltaproteobacteria bacterium CG03_land_8_20_14_0_80_45_14 | reverse complement strand
CACCAAGATCCATCAACCCGTGGCCGCTCCAATTGAGAAGAATGACCTTCTCTTTTCCTTCCTCCTTCGCCTTCTTCGCCTCTTCAATGACACATTGTATAGCATGGCTCGTTTCAGGGGCAGGGATGGCGCCTTCGGTTCTCGCCCAGAGCACAGCCGCAGCATAGCACTCCAGTTGATTGTAGGCCCGAGGTGTAATCAGTCCCTCAATAATTAATTGGCTCACGAGAGGGGCCATGCCATGATACCGCAAACCTCCAGCATGGATGGGAGCTGGGATGAAGGCATGTCCAAGGCTGTACATGGGGAGGAGAGGAGTAGTGGCGGCTGTATCACCGAAATCATAGACAAAAGGCGCTCTCGTCATGGTGGGACAGGAAGTTGGTTCAACAGGGATGATGGTGATATTGGCGCCATTGATCTTGTCTAAGACAAAGGGGAAAGCAAGACCAGCAAAGTTACTTCCTCCACCTGCGCACGCTGTCACGATGTCCACTTTTTTCTCTCCAAATTTCTCAAGCTGTTTCTTTGCCTCGAGGCCAATGATCGTTTGATGCATGAGGACATGGTTCAAAACGCTTCCAAGGGAGTATCGGGTGTCTTTTGAAGTGACCGCATCTTCAATGGCTTCGCTGATGGCGATCCCGAGGCTTCCAGGAGAATCCGGGTGCTCCTCCAGAATCTTTCTTCCCGCATTGGTATCTTTGCTCGGGCTGGGGATACAGTTGGCTCCCCAGGTGTTCATCATCATGCGGCGATAAGGTTTTTGATCATAACTGATCCTCACCATGTAGACCTTGCATTCCAATCCAAAGAGACAGCAGGCAAAACTGAGCGCGCTTCCCCATTGTCCAGCGCCCGTCTCTGTCGCGATCCGTTTAATCCCGAAGACTTTATTATAGTAGGCCTGGGCAATCGCTGTATTCGGTTTATGGCTTCCTGGAGGGCTCACCCCTTCATTCTTGTAATAAATCCTGGCTGGTGTTCCCAGGGCTTTTTCTAATGCATAAGCCCGATGGAGAGGGGTAGGCCTCCAGATGAGAAGTTTCTCCATCACCTCTTGGGGAATATCGATCCATCGTTGTGTGCTGACCTCCTGTTCAATCAAATTCATAGGGAAAACAGGGGCGAGATCTTGAGGACCGATTGGCTGCCCTGTTCCAGGGTGGAGAGGCGGTTGGAGGGGTGTGGGTAGATCCGCTTGAATATTATACCATTGCCTTGGAATCTCATCTTCTCTAAGGAAAACTTTGAACTCCTTCATAATCTCCTCCTTCTATTTTAAAAAGAATTCAGTTAAGATAACCCTTGTTTTAAGATCACCTCCTTCCGTCTCCCTACCATCTTTGACCCCAATCTTTGTTTCTCAAAAATTAGATTTTCAAATATCAATAATTGATTGTGTTGTCAAGGTATTTTTACCTATTTGAAATGAATCACAAGATAACAAAATGGCACTCTGGAAAACCCAGGGCGCCATTTAGTTCAGGTGAATATTCAGGACATTATATTGTTGATATGTTAACTCCTTAATATGTTATGCCAATTAGGGGCGCCCATTTTTTCGGACCGGGGCTTCTTTTGCCAATCTTAATTCTAAATCACACTGGAGGCATCTTTTTGCCTCCTTTATGGCTTGTTCATCGTTAAAACAGTGTTCAACTTCAAGGAATCCATTGAATCTTTCTGGGAGCGGTAGAGTAGGTGTTTCAACCCTTTTCAGGTCTGCAAATCCCTCTTCTCTTTTCCCGGAATAGGGGAAAGCATCCGGCCTTTCTGCAAGGGTTTCTTCTATCATACCACCTCCACCTAAAAAGTTGTCAATGGAACTTGCAGCCCTTCTCCCGGCTTCGATTGCCTCGATCACTGTACCCGGTCCTTTCGCTATATCCCCCCCTGCAAAAACGCCCTCGATATTTGTTTTTAAAGTGACAGGATCCACAGAGAGGGTTCCTGAACTCGAATATTCAAGTTCCTCCATGATTGATTTTTTATCTGTACTCTGGCCGATGGCAATGATGAGATGATCGGCATTGATTTCGAATTCTGAACCTTTAACAGGGATTGGGGACCGGCGTCCACTTTCGTCAGGCTCGCCCAGCTCCATCCGGATACACCGCATGCCAGTGATTCGGCCATTGCTGGTCAGGGCTCTTACTGGGGCTGCCAGAAAATGGAACTTCACACCTTCCCGTTCGGCTTCATCCACCTCACTTTTCAGAGCAGGCATTTCAGAACGGGAGCGACGATAAACAAGCCACACCTCTTTTGCCCCAAGGCGTTTGGCAACGCGGGCTGCATCGACCGCTCCATTGCCGCCCCCGATGACCGCCACCTTCTCTTTAAGAGGAATGTTTTTTCCTTGATTGACGTCTATCAGGAAATCAACACCCCAGAAGACATCGTTTAATGGAGAGCCTTCGAGCTCCATATGCCTGCTCAACTGGAGGCCTATGGCCATGAAGATCGCTTCATAACCCTCTTTCTTTAGTTGTTTCAGATCGAAATCCTTGCCCAATCTCTTTTCTGTTTTTAGCTCGATCCCCAAGCTTAATATTTGGTTGATTTCCCTATCCAGAATATCTTCTGGCAATCGGTAGAATGGGATTCCATACCTCATCATTCCCCCAGGTTTGGAGCGCGCCTCAAAAATGGTCACATGATGGCCTCTCTTTCTTAGATAAAAGGCTGCTGTCAAACCAGCAGGCCCTGCCCCTATGACCGCCACCTTATGACCCGTATCCTTTTCCACTTTTAAGATCCTATCTGGTAAAGCACTTGACTTATCCCCTGCATACCTTTTTAAAGCACAGATAGAAATAGATTCATTGACCTCTTTCCTTCTACACTCATTTTCGCAGGGATGGGTGCATACTCTGCCCAAGATCCCCGGGAAAGGAACCTTCTCCAGGATCAATTTATAGGCTTCCTCTGGCTTTCCCTGGCTGATGAACCTCAGATATCCCGGCACATCTATCCCTGCCGGACAGGCTTTCATACAAGGCGGACCATCTGGTGTGAACTTCTCAGGAGAAATTGAGCGAAGAGGCCTAATGATATCCAGAATGGCTATCCCATTAGGACATACCCCTTCGCATCTACCGCATGCGGTACAAGACCATGGAAAGGGGGAGTCAGCAATCTCATCAATTAAATCAAGCTCGACATGTCTTAGGATTCGCCTGATATTAAAATTCTTTACACCCGTAATGGGGCATGCGGAACTGCAACGCCCACACTGTTCGCAGGTCTTAAACATCTCCACATCATGAAATTTTTCAGCAAGCGCCAAATTCTTGTCCATAGGTCATGAGCCCTCATCCAAGGTTAAGCTGTTTCACCATATCTCTCATGATATTTGCAAACTTTGGTCCATCTGCTGCGGAACACCAGTCCACCCAAAGTTTATCTGGATCAACCCCTTTTTTTGACAATTTTTTCTTTGCCCGGTTCATTCTCGCCTCGCAGGCATAATTGCCTGTTATGTAATGGCAGGTTGGGAACTCACAACCTACTACCAATACCCCAGCCGCGCCCAATTCAAAGGCACGTTCTATCAGCTTAATGGGCACGCGTGCCGAACACATCACCCGGATGAGCCGGGCGTTAGACGGGTACTGAAGCCTGCTCACCCCCGCCATATCCACCCCTCCCAATGCACACCAGTGACAGACAAAACCAAGAATCTTTTTCTCAGGACTTTCCTCCAAAGCCGCTTCCACCTGGGCAAGAAGCTGTTCATCTGAGTAGTGAACGATAGTAATACATTCTTTTGGGCAGTCTGCGGCACAGAGTCCGCATCCTTTACAAAGAGCTTTTATGACGGAAGGCTGTTTATTTTCGTCCAATTGTATAGCGCTAAATGGGCAATTTTTATAACAAAGGCTACACTTACTGCAATCTGTCAGATCGATATCTGCTACGATCCCTTCTGCTTCAATGTACCCTTTTTTCATTGGGATGGAGACCCGCATTGCTGCAGCCATGCCCTCTTCACAACTTTCCTTAAAATTCTTTGGAGATTTTGCACATCCAGAGAGAGAGATGCCGGCAGAAGGAAAATCGACCGGGCCGAGTTTGACATGGGCTTCCTGGAAGAATCCGTCTGAATTTGCAGAAACCTTGAGATAACCTTTGATCTGCCCGACGGTTTCGTTCCCTTTAAAGGCTGTGGTGAGGACAAGCATGTCAGATGGGATTTCCAGCTCTTTTCCGAGAAGGATATCATAGACGCGAATGACAAAGCGGCCATCCTCTTTGACCAATTGAGGGTAATGATCGTCCGGAAACCTGATGAATTTAATGCCAGCCGCTTTTGCCTCGTCTAAATGAAAGTGCTCCTCTTTCACCATGCTGAGATCCCGGTAGAGAATATGGATCTGGAGATCTGGTTGGAGCTTTTTGAGAGCCAGGGCATTTTTTACGGAGATGGAGCATCCAATATTACAACAGCCCCGGGTTTCATTTTTTGAATTGACGCAATTGATCATGACCACGTCTTTAACTTTGAGTAGGGAACGGTTTGAAACCGTTCCGTACAGGGGTTCGGAGTTTCCTGACATCCCTCTTAATAATTCCTCAAGCTCAAGTTGGGTGATCACACGAGAGTCGCTTCCATATTCGTACTGCCCTGTCGGTTCAAGCTCTTTCATTCCTGTGGCCACAATGATGGTGGAGATATCGAGGGCCTCCTCTGAGCTTTTCCCATTGGTTTTCAACTTCACTTTGTAGTTTCCAATGTATCCCTGAAGGGATTCTATCTCTGTGTCGGTATAGACGTTGATGTTTGGATGAGATTCCACAAGGGTGGCCTTCACTCTGACAATCTCAGGAGCCGGCATCACTCCGTGATCATGGGAAACCGTCGAGACACGGTTAAGAAGGCCTCCAAGCTTGGGCTCTCTCTCGACAAGGATGGTCTGAAAACCCTGATCAGCAATCTGGAGGGCAGCGCTCATCCCTGCCACTCCCCCGCCGATCACCAAACAATCTGTTTGAACAGGCAGCCTGATTTCTTCACCTTCCTCGAGAAAGATGGCTTTGGCCACACCCATTTTGATGAGATCCTTTGCCTTCTGGGTCGCCCTCTCAGGTTCTCCCATGTGGACCCAGGAATCCTGCTCCCGGATACTCACGAATTCAAGGAGATAGGGGTTTAACCCTGCCTCTTTGACCGTTTGTTTGAAAAGGGGTTCATGAGTCCTTGGTGTACAGGAGGCAATCACTACCCTGTTGAGGTTATGTTCCTTTATCGCTTCTTTAATCTTAGCCAGATAATCCACGGAACATGACCATTTGCCTTCATCAGCAAAGGCTACATGCTTTAGGCCCCTGGCATATTCCACTACCTCCGGAACATTCACGGTCCCGGCGATGTTTGAGCCTCAATCACAGGCAAATACACCCACCCTGATTTCTTCATCCATGGAAGGCGCCTCTCCTAATTCGTTAAGATTGCTTTCATGCCAGCCGCACAGGCCTGGACAACCGATTCCGAAATATCGATGGGGCCGGTTGCCCCTCCACACAGATAGATCCCTTTTACATTGGTTGCCAGGGGGGCCATCAGGGGGTCCCTCTCTTTGAAAAATCCAAGGTGATCCAGTTCAATATTCAAAACCTTAGCCAGGTTCTGATTTCTGTTGCTTGGGATCAAGCCTGTGGAGAGGACAAGCAGTTCTACCTCTTCCTTCTTCAGTTCTCCTGTCTCCAGATCTTCATACCTGATGGTCAAATTCTTTGTTGCGGGGTCTTCAGAAACATCATAGGGCCTGGCCTTGATATAGCGGACCCCTTTCTCTTTCGCCTTCTGGTAAAACCCCCAGAAGCCCTTCCCATAGGCCTTGAGGTCATTGTAGAAGATCAGCGTCTCGACAGAGGAATCGTGCTCTTTGGTGATAATGGTCTGCTTGGCAGCAATCATACAGCATACCTTTGAACAGTAGGGCAATCCCTGAGCCAGCCCTCGGCCCGCGCACTGGATCCAGGCAATCTTATGGGCATATTTTTTATCCGAGGGTCGGACGATGCGCCCCGTGGTGGGACCTCCGGCATTCATCAATCTCTCAAACTGAATGTTTGTAATGACATTGTCATAAACATCATAACCATGTAAACCCGGAGGGGCCGGAGCATCTTTGATCCCCGTTGCCACCACAATGCTTTTGACCTCAAGATCGATGTTTTTATTAGACTGCCAGAGGCGCACAGCATCCTTTCCTTCTTTCTTACAGGCGGCCACGCATAAAGCGATCGGACACTCACGACATTGGCTGCAGTCAACTACACACCCTCCGACGCACGCTCCTTTATTACGCATCCGGCCGTATCGGCAATCAGGGTTTATATAGACCTTGTTGGGAACAGCCTGAGGGAAAGCCATGGAGATCAGTTTCCGCATCCCGCCAATCTTCCCATCCATTTCATCGGGGAGGCTCGCCGGACAGGCATCCATACACGCTCTACATCCGGTGCATTTCTCTTCGTCGATAAATTTAGCCTTTTTGACGAGCCTCACTTTAAACATGCCGTTCGTCTTCCTGACCCTTCTGACCTCTGTATTGGTCAGGATCTCTATATTGGAATGGTTATGCACTTCGTACATGAGGGGGGCCTCGATGCAAATAGAACAGTCATTTGTTGGAAAGGTTTTGTCCAGCCTTGCCATCATCCCCCCTATACTTGGGGTGTCATCCACCAGATAGACCTTGGTGCCATAGTTAGCCACATTCAAGGCACAGTTAATTCCGGCAACTCCTCCACCAATGATTAGGATTGGTTCACTCATTTCGATTCCCCTTGAGATTCATCCTATATCTAAAAATATAACCCATACTCTACAATTCAGAAAGGGTTTGGCAATCCGGATAAAATTGATTTAAACGTCGAATCATAGCCGCAAAAAGGAGGCTGGCTGGAAGGGTCAATCGTACCTAAAAGGGATTATATTTCAGTTAGGATGATGGCATTGCTCTTACAGATGGCAACGCAGGCTTCACATCCGAGACAGTTTTCAGGTCGGACGGGATTGGCCTGGCATGAAACCTCAAAGACATCCCCTTGGCAAATCTCCGCACACTCTCCACACCCATTACACTTCTCTGGATCCACATGAATAAGGTAGACTTCAAAATCCTTATATTGTTTTCCCATGCGGTCCTATTTGTTCCCTGTAGGGAACGGTTTAAAACCGTTCCCTACTTCTTTTTAAACTCGTTCCACTTATAATCGATCAATTCAAGCAAGACCCCATTCACCTTCTTTGGGTGGATAAAGGCAAATTCACAGTCACGGAAAGGCCTGGCGCCACCGATGAAGGGATAACCATTCCCCTTCAATTCATCGATGGCCTTTCGGGTGTTGTCCACATTAAAACTGATGATCATTACCCCTTCGCCTCTTTTCTCGATAAACTTGGCCACATCGCCATCCGGAGTGGTTGACTCCATCAATTCAAACCCCACTTCACCCACCCAATATCTGGCGACGCGAATCTTTTCAGGCTCATCGATATAGGCATCATCCGGTTTAGATTTCCCCAATATCGGTTCCCAGACTTTTTTTGCCTCCTCTAAGTTTTTGACAGCAATGCATATATGGTCTACCTTATTGACTTTCATTTTTATCTCCTTGATTCCGATCTCCCGCTCAAACGGCAAGAAAAGACCATCCAATCAGTCTGCTTAAAATGTTACCTTTCCAACGGATACAGTAATTGCCTTATCAGGGCAGACGCTCCCACATTCGTTGCAATCCTCACACAAAAATTCAGTGACAACCACCCTATTGTCCTGCACTCGAATTGCCGCATCAGGACACACCTCCACACATAGCGTCTGGGTTGTCCCTCCACACATCGTACATTTTTTTGGATCTACCTGAGCAGCCATTTTATCCACTCCTCTTTTTTAGACTTTATATAATTTTCTTAAGCATATGCCTTCGCCTCTAGGGATGGCTTTTAATGTTTCAATTTTATAGTTCACATTAAAAAATACATTGACATCCTCTAGGATCGATTGCAAGATCCTGTCACAAAACAAGACATCTTCTTCCATTTTAACGCCATACTCTTTAGCAAAAGTCGGCCAAGGGCACCTTTCCCATTTAATGAAGACCTCAAAAGGATTCCCCCCTTTTTCCAATTTCACAATAGCCCCGTAATTGATCCATTGACCAGCGTAGTTGTTGGCCAAATTCATCAACCAGGCCTCCTCTCCCTTTAACCAATTCAAGCGGGGAAGAAAACCCTTTCCAATTCCTTTCCCTGTGATTTCAGCGGCTTTTAGGCTGACATCCAGAGGTTTTGCATTGGGCCCGGCAATATCCAAGGCTGCCTGGCGCCATCTGTACCAGGTTCGACCAATTTCACTTTGTGCATTGTGTAAATTTCTCCACAATTTACTGATTTCTTTTTCTGCATCAAAAGCCATTTTTAACCTCCTCATTAAATCCGAATGCCGATTCGATAACCATCATGAACGGCGCTGGATAAGTTGCGGGGCACTAATGCGTCTCCAATGACAAAGAGCTCAATTCCCTCTTGCTGAATAGCAGCCTTCAAACTGTCATTTGCCTCTCTCTCGGCCACAATGACATGCTCACATTTTACAGGGAATCGATATCCATCATAAGTTTTTACCAGGACCTCTCCCTCTTTTAACTCTTCGATATCGCAGTCATTATAAACCGTCACACCATTCTGAGCGAGATAGATCATGTATCGCCATTTGAAGGATGGATTGATGTCAAAACCGGCGGATTTATCCTTTCCAACGATGGTCACCTTTTTGCCTTGCTTAGCGAGGTACAGCGCAACTCCGATACCTGGTTTTTTATTTCCCCACACGACCACCTTTTCACCGACCTTGACCTTGCCACTTAACACATCCAATACATTCACTACATTTCCCTTGTCCGAACCACTGCCATGGATCTTGGAATAAATGGGCCCCGTTGCCAAAACAACGGAATCCGGCATTTCATTTTTAATCAATTCTTCTGTTATCTCTATACCTAAATGAAAGGTTACTCCTGCTTTTTTACACTGCGCTTTTTGATAAGCGATGCAGGTCAAGAGCTCTTCATCACCATAAGGGGCTTTTGAGGCCTCAATAATGGTGCCTCCAAGCTCCTTCCTCTTATCATAGACATGAACCTCATGACCCCTTCTGGCAGCCATATAGGCGCACTCAAGACCAGACGGACCGCCTCCCGCAATCATAATGTTCTTTTTCTCTCCCGCAGGTTCGGGGTTCGCATACTTGAGGTCCGATTCATGAGCGCATACCGGGTTGATGTAGCAGGTCATCGGAGCGTCACGGAACAACCGAGCCAGACAAAGATTACATGCGACACAGCGCCTGATATCTTCCTCCCTACCCTCTAATACCTTCTTGGGCATAAGAGGATCAGCAATCATTGGCCGGCACATTTCCCAGATATCTAAATGGCCTTCTCCAATAGCCTTGTTGGGGAAGTCCGGCTTAAACAAGCGATAAGCCATCTGGATAGGGATTTTCACATGTTCCTTGGCTCGCTTTGCCAAATAAATCCATGAACCCATGGGCACATCTCTGCTGATCACGGGTACAATCGATTCCTGCCAACCTGCCGTCACACTAATGTAATCTGCGCCCGCTTCCTCAGCCAGTTGATAAGTGACCATGGATTCTTCAGGCGTATTGCCGCGAACATCATTCAATAGCTCTTCGGCACAGAGCCGAATCCCCAACGGAATATCCTTCCCACATAACTTTTTCGCCTCTTTGATGAGCTCGACGACAAACCGCATCCTTCCTCTAATATCCCCTCCATACTCGTCAGCTCGCCTATTGGTATAACCGGAGATGAAATTTGAGAGGAGGTATCCGACGATGCCCGAGATTTCGATGATATCAAATCCCGCTTCAAGACCTCTTCTGGTTGCATCCAGATGCTCCTTGATGCACTGTTTGATGTCTGCTTTGGTCATCTCTTGAACTGGGCGGAAAATTCTTAGACGCTGGGGAACCACTGAGGGCCCCTGACAATATTCAACCTCCACAGCGCCGACTCGGCCACAGTGCATCAACTGATAGCCGGCAACAGCCCTTTCCGCATGAATCGCATCGGCAAGCCTTTTTAAGCCAGGGATGAATTTATCATCCCACGCTGCAGCCTGGCCTACATATCCATTCCCTTGCCGATTCTTATCCATATAGACGCCCTGCATGGTGCAGATGCCACCCACAACCCCTTTGGCTCTTTCCCGAATATAGGCCACATCGGCATCGGTGATAAAACCCTCATGGGTGTTGAGGTTGTCCTCCGTCGCTGCATACTTAATTCGGTTTGGAATAATGAGGTTGCCTATTTGAATCGGCTTGAAAAGATTGGGATACATTTTTGCCCCTGGATATGAGGAATAATCCCATTCAAAT
>PEUO01000073.1:43085-43227 GCA_002780715.1 Deltaproteobacteria bacterium CG03_land_8_20_14_0_80_45_14 | reverse complement strand
TTTTTAAAAATTTGCTAACGCCCAAAGCCTAATTTAAAATGGACTTCATTTTAAAATGATATCCCAAATTCTGTCAAGAAAATATTGCCATTAAATAGAGTCTATCCATAAACTACGGTTTTTATAAAAGGGCGTCATTCCG
>PEUO01000073.1:0-43070 GCA_002780715.1 Deltaproteobacteria bacterium CG03_land_8_20_14_0_80_45_14 | reverse complement strand
GGAATCCAGGGTTCCCGGTGAAAACCGGGACCCAGTCTTTAAGATGGTTCCCGACTTTCGTCGGGACGACGTCTGGATGCCGGATCAAGTCCGGCATGACGGACTAACAGGCTTTATGGACAGACCCTAAATAATTTTTTCTTTTCTTCGATATTTATTTTATTCAATAATTTAAAAAGATTATATTCATATTGCAAATTTGGGAGAAAAGGCGTAAATAATGTATACTGTATACAAATTATAGTCTTTTGTCAAGCTAAAATTTTGAGAGCTCTGAAAAACCGCCTTTCGCTCTCTTGATTACATAGATTCCAAAAAGGATTACACAGATTTTTCTTTATTTTCAATAAATTTCTAATCCGTGTATTCAGAGATTTCTGGACTTTTTCAGAAATCTCATTTTAGGTCTGACAAGTTTTTACTTGACAAATTTTCCACTCTTGTTTAATGGATTTAAAAAGGGGTGAAAGAGATATGAATTCACTGGAAGATGTGAAAATCCGGACTCTAAAAAAGGAAGACCTGGATGCCATCGTCGAGATTGATGAAAAGGTTCTGGGAGAGAACCGGAAGAATTATTGGCAGAGAAAATTGGAATTGATGAACAATAAATCTTCCCAAATCTCATTGGTGGCCGAGGTAGAGGGGGAAGTTGTGGGATTCATTCTCGGCGATGTCAGTGGTTGGGAATTTGGAGTGCCGGAAACCATTGGCTGGATCGATACCATCGGTGTTGATCCAATCTATCAGAAAAAAGGGTTGGCGACGGCTTTAGCTCATGAGCTGATTAAAAATTTAAAGGCCTTTGAGGTGAAGACCATTTATACCCTGGTGAGCTGGAACGATTGGGACCTCCTCCAATTTTTTCATGCCATGGGATTTACAAGAGGGGATATGATCAATTTAGAGTTGAAGATTTAATCCCACCCACCCTCAATTTCAATTGATCCTCAGGGTGAATAAGATCCGCCTCGTTAAGATGATTCCAGGTTTTGATTTCTGAAATGGTGAGGTTAAACTTTTTGGCAATACCCCAAAGGGTGTCTCCCTCTTTCACTACATAAATAATTTCTTTTCCCACCCGTTTTCCATGGGGTTCATCCAGTGGGTTAGAGATCCTAGTCATCCTGATTTTCAGTTTATCTCCCGGCATCAGTTTCTTTTCCGGATAGAGGTTATTCCGGCGGCTGAGGGCGCCGATATTCACTCCCGTCTCGTTGGCAATGCTCCACAGGGAATCCCCTTTTTTAATCGTATAGGTTGTTTCAATAGGTTTTGAATTTTGGCCCATTCCATCGAATTTTTCCTTGGCCGCGTTAGCCTGTTTCGGATCCGGATCTTTCGGCAAGGGGATGAGGAGGTTCATTCCCCTGGAGAGGCGGCTCTTCTTATTCAATCGGTTGATCTCGAGGATCGGTTCCAGATCGACCCGATAAAGTCTGGCAATTTTTGGAAGGGTATCCTTTTTTTTCACAATATGGGTTTTGAACTGGAATTTTTCACCGGGATAAAGGATTTCAAAATTTTTTGAAAAAATCTCCTTCTTCCCAAAAGGAATTTTAATTTCATAATCTGGGAAGTTGGGAGGGGTGCACCATCTCGACAGCTCGGGATTGAGGTCCTTTATTTCATCAACGGTAACTTCGCAGGCGTGGGCGATCAGACGAAGGTCTGTGACTTCAGGCACCTTCACCTTATCATATCGGAGAGGCTCTTGATATTCGATGCCGACGAATCCGTATTTCTCCGGGTCTTTTGCAATGAGGGCGGCGGCAATCATCTGGGGGACATAGTCCTTCGTCTCCTGTTTCAGGTATCGATATTTTATCAATTCCCAGAAGTCCTCTGTCTGATAGCGTTTCATCGCGGTGGCAATCTTATTTTCACCGGCGTTGTAACCGGCGGCGGCAAGATACCAACATTCAAACATATCATAAAGGTCTTTGAGATATTTAGCGGCAGCGATGGTTGATTTCTCAGGGTCTCTCCTCTCATCGATCCACCAATTTGACGTTAACCCATATCTTTTCCCTGTGAGGTAAATGAATTGCCACGGACCGGATGCCTTACTCCTGGAATAGGCATAAGGGTTGAAGCCGCTCTCGATGAGAGCTAAATAGACAAGATCTTCTGGAAGGCCGTTTTCTTTCAGAAGATTTCTCATGAAGGGGATATATTTTTCAGATCGTGCAAGCCAGTTGGAAAACCTATCTCTCGCTGTGGTTTGAAAGTATTGGACAAATTGTTCCACTTTCGCATTGATCACAATAGGGATATCGAAATCGGGTTCCTTTTTACGCCGATCTCCGGGAAGGATCTCCAGGCTGAAATCGTCATTGGATTCATCACTGATCGGAAGCTCTAAACTCCATACAAACTGATTTTCCGTTGAAGGCGGAGAATCGGAAGGTGAGGATGCCTTTGGAGAGGGAGAGATTTCTTGGAAAGAGGACTTTTCCATTTCTGTTTCGGCAATCAAGGGGGCCTCTTCTTTTGTGGGAGGAGGATTCGAAGGGGTTTTTTCGTGAAGAGGGCCTCGATGGGGTAGGCATGCAAAAGAGAGGAGCAAGATCATCCCCAACACTAAGACCTTGCTTTTCATAAAAATCCTCCTGAGTTTTCGAGGCGATAGGGGGAATTTAAAAAACATTTTTAAATTAATGACATAAATCGCTTGAAAATGTCAAGCCAAAATTTATTTTTTGCTCGAATCAGACAAGGCAAGAGGGAGGAGTTTGCTGCACCCGGCCGTAACAACAGCAACCTTCCCTCTTCCTTATTCTCACTCCCCTTCCCACGTCTGGAAATTGCTATAATACTCAATTTTTGATATAAATAGGTCAACTTCGGGGATGATTAGTATTTTTTACAATTCTTTGGGCCATATTGGAGTTCATCTACGAGAAGAAGAGCCACTCTTGAAGGACAGGAATATGCAGGAATATAGGGAGAGGTTGCGAGCCGTGTAATAACCCTAAGTCTGGTCCACAAAGTTCGTCTCGAACCACGGATGTGGATGATTTAAATGCAACTAACCGACTACCACGCCAAGTACTTCGCTCATGGACTGACCAAAAGATGTCCCTCGGACAGCACTGAGAAGCTCGCGGGGGTGCTTGTCGATGCACACGTGGATCTCAATCCCCATCAGATTGAAGCTGCCTTGTTTGCATTCAAGTCTCCTCTGTCAAGGGGAGCCATGCTCGCCGATGAAGTCGGCTTGGGCAAAACCATCGAGGCTGGACTTGTCCTCTCGCAGAAATGGGCCGAACGAAAGCGCAAGGTCCTGATCATCACCCCTCCCAATCTCCGCAAACAATGGCACCAGGAACTGCAGGAGAAGTTCTTCCTACCATGCCGTATCATAGAAACGAAATCCTACAATGACCTGGTACGAAAAGGAGATATTCATCCCTTTGAAGGAGATGACATCGTTCTTTGTTCCTATCAGTTTGCCCGAAAAAAGGCGACAGAGATCAACCAGATTCGATGGGATCTGGTAGTCATTGACGAGGCCCATCGCCTTCGTAACGTCTATAAGCCGTCAAACGTGATTGCCAACACGCTTAAGGAGGCGTTGAAGGACTCGCCGAAGCTTCTTTTGACTGCCACACCCCTACAGAATTCCTTGCTGGAGCTATTTGGTTTGGTGAGTTTCATCGACGCCCATACCAAAACAGGGCATTCTTTTTGACCTGGCTGGAGTGAAAGGCGGTAAGAGAAATGACTGATCATCTTCCCGAAAAACGGACACCCTCTTCAGAGATTCTATTCTACCAAACCGAAGATGGCCGGAACCGAATCGAAGTAAGGCTCGAAGACAATACTGTCTGGCTCTCACAGAGCCTTATGGCTGAACTGTTTCAGACGACCAAGCAGAACATCAGCCTCCATATAAAAAACATCTTCAAAGAAGGTGAATTAGACCCGGATTCAGTTGTCAAGGAATACTTGACAACTGCCGCTGATAGAAAAAGCTATTTGACATATTACTATAACCTCGATGTCATCATTTCCGTCGGATATCGAGTCCGGTCTCATCGTGGCACGCAATTCCGAAGGTGGGCGACCGAACGGTTGCGGGAGTATCTGGTCAAGGGCTTTACGATGGACGACGAGCGGCTCAAGGAAGGCCGGAACATAGGGGCAGATTACTTTGATGAACTACTTGAGCGCATTCGTGACATCCGTGCATCCGAAAAACGCTTCTACCAGAAAATCAGGGACATCTATAAATTGGCGATTGACTACGACGCCGAGGCGGAAGAAACAAAGGAGTTCTTCCAGATCGTACAGAACAAACTTCACTGGGCCATTACCGGTAAGACGGCAGCGGAGTTGATTGCGGAACGCGCGGATTCTTCCAAAGCGAACATGGGGCTGACGAGCTGGAAAGGGTCCAAAGTTCGCAGGACCGATGTCGCTGTTGCCAAGAATTACCTGAGCATCGAGGAAATTGGCGAACTTAATAGGATCGTCGTCATGTATCTTGATTATGCGGAGGATCAAGCCCGTCGCCGGAAACCCCTTTACATGCGTGATTGGCGTGAAAAAATTGACGCTTTTCTTAAATTCAACGAACGCGCTATTCTTAAAGATGCGGGGAAGGCGTCAATGGAGGTAGCCAAGGCCCTGGCACTGGAGGAATATCAGAAATTCAACCGGCACCGCCTTGTCGAAGAAGCGGCGAAGGAAGAAGAGGAATTTGAGAAGGTGGCCAGGCAACTTGAGCGAAAGGACCGGAGGAAAAAGAGATGAACGGCTCCCATGTAAACACGATCTCCAATCGCCTTAGCCTCCGCCCACCTCAACGTATATCACTGGAGACTCTTGCCAGGGTTTGCGATATCATCCCGCTTGAGAAAAATGTCGATGCCCGGCGAAGGTAAAACAAAACCAAGGGTGGTCATAGACACCAACGTTTTTGTATCGGGATTAACGTTTAAAGGGCAACCCAGAGAGGTCTTAGACTTGGCATGGAAAGGGGAAATAGAAGTTTATATTTCCCCTTTTATTTTAAAGGAGCTAACTGGCACGCTTAAAAAGGATTTTGGGTGGAGCAATGAGCAAATCAGGCATACCATTCAAATGAAACCTATAAAGGTTCTGGGTTGCCAAAGGTTGAACGCAGTGAATCAGCTAAGAAGAGATTTTTAAGAAACAATGGATATAAAAAGATCCCCTCAGGGTATGAGGTGGACCATATCATTCCTCTTTCTAAAGGAGGAAGAGACGAATCCTCAACTATGCAATTGATTCCCAAAAGTCTCCATAAGCAAAAAACGGCTGAGGAAAGGAAAAAATAAATTGTGTGGGGAAAAACCAGAAATTTAAGGATCCATTCCGATTTTGACCGGCATGTTTTTATCCGCAGACCACTCGACCCAGGATCCCCGGTAGAGACGAACATCGGGGAACCCAAGGACATATTTCAGGGTGAAATAGAGATGACTCGCCTCCCGTCCTGTCCGGCAATGGACGATGATCTCTTTATCCTTTGTCACTCCGGACTCGGCAAAGAGTTTCTCCAGCTCCTCTTTTTTCTTCCAGACCTTTACCTCTTCCCCTTCCAAAGTCGTTTCCCAAAATACGTTCTTGGCTCCGGGGATATGGCCTCTTCGGATCTCTTCGCCTTCTTCGCCGCCGTATTGTTTTGGGGGGCGAGCATCCAGGATCACAACATTTTTCGCCGTGAGTCGATCACGAACCCATTTTTTCTCAGCTAACGTGTCACGGATCACTTTCCCAAAAAATTTGTTAGGGGTAAAGGAAGGGTACTCTTGAGTGATGGGAAGTTTTTCTGAGATCCATTTCTCCCAGCCCCCATTCAGGATCCCCACTTTTTTGTGGCCCAAGTAATCCAAGGTCCAAGCGAGGAACGTTGCATTGGGATTTGATTTCTCGGAGTAAAGGATCACCCACATGTGATTGGAAAGGCTTAAATTGTCTCCTAATAATCTTTCTAAACAGATCCGGTCGGGCGCCTGGTCGGGTATGCCTTTGTCTGGAATCTGGAGATTTTGAAAATGAAGATAGACGGCGTTTGGAATATGGCCTTTGAGATAATCAAGGAGCGAAGTTCTCATGTCAATGAGACGAATCGAAGGATGGCTGGTCAGGTTTAGCAATTCTCGCGTTTCAATAAGCCTGGGATGGTCAAAATTTTTTAAGGGAGAGGCCTTTGCAGAGAGGAAACCCGGAAGAAATAAAACCATTGAGATCAGCACTCCTCCTATCAGGACGTGATATCTTTGTTTCTCCATACTGACCTCCCTGAACCTTTTAGCCTGAGATACTCCCTCTCTTCTTTTCCAACGCTTTTCGATAGAGTTGCAGGTAAGCCTCTGCCGATCTTTCCCACGAAAAGTCCGCTGTCATGGCATTCCGGAGGAGTTGTCTCCAATGCTCTGGCTGAGAATAAAAACTGATAGCCCCTTTGATAGTGTTGAGGAATTCCTTGGCGTCATAGCGGATAAATTTAAAGCCGTTTCCTTTCTTTGTGGCAGGGTCATAATGGGTGATGGTGTCATCCAGCCCTCCGGTGGCGCGCACCACGGGGATCGTCCCATATTTCAGGCTATAAATTTGATTGAGACCACACGGCTCATATTTCGATGGCATAAGGAAAAAATCTGCTCCGGCTTCGATTTTATGAGCCAATCGGTCATCATAGGCGATTCGGATCCCTGCTTTTTGGGGATATTTGCGGGCGACTTGGGTAAAGAGATCGTGATATTTCTGCTCCCCTGTTCCCAGAAGAACGAATCCGATATTGAGGGCGAAAAGTTGCTCTAAAATTTCCATCAGAAGGTCAAATCCTTTCTGGTCGGCCAATCGAGAGATCATCCCTAAAAGAGGTGCGTTCTCAAGGGAAGAGGGCAGATGGAATTCCTTCAGAAGGTCCTTTTTACAATCCCTCTTCCTGGAGATATCTTTCAGGTCATATTGGGCGATCAGATGAGGGTCATGAGAAGGGTCCCAATCCTCATAATCCACCCCATTGAGGATCCCATAAAGGTTTTCCCTTTTCTTTCTCAAGATGCCTTCCAACCCATAGCCGTATTCAGGGGTCTGGATCTCTTGGCTATATTTTTGGCTTACAGTATTGATCGCATCGCCATAAACAATACCCGCTTTCATGAAGTTGATCCTCTCCCAAAATTCTATTCCTTCTGGATTGTACATCTCTGTGGGGAGGCCGGTGAGCCAGAACTTCTCCTTCTTGAACAATCCCTGATAGGCAATGTTATGAATGGTGAACACCGCCGCGGTATGGGAAAAAAGAGGATCGTTCTGGTAGACTGATTTAAGATAAGCCGGGATCAATCCCGTTTGCCATTCATGATGGTGGATAATATCAGGGGAGAACCCCATACGCTGGCAAAAGATGAAAATGGCTTTGGAGAAGAAAATGAAGCGCTCGGCATTGTCAAAGTAATCGCCTTTGGGCGTACTGTAGAGATATTCCCTGTCAAAAAACTCTTCCCGACCGATGAAATAGACTGGGATGTCCTGGTTCAGATGGCCCAGATAGATATCCGCCTTGAGCTTCTCATCCCCAATGGGAACTTCAATCTCTTCACCCAAATACTGATGGGGAAGCCCAGACTCCTTCACGATTCGGTAGTAGGGCATGATTAACTTTATCTCACATCCCAATGCCTGGAGGGATTTAGGAAGGGATCCTGCTACATCCGCCAACCCTCCTGTCTTAGCAAAGGGGACAGCCTCAGGCGTCGCAAAGAGAATTTGTAAGGGTTTGTCCATATGAATTCAATCTCAATGCAAAATGTAAAATGAAAAATGGAAATTTGCCTGCCTGCAGCCTATTCGCCCTTTTCTGTTTTTCGAATTGCCTTTTCTAAACGATCCAGCGCATCGGCGGTCTTCTCCCTCAAGGAATCGGTCATCGCTGCCAAGGCGTCTATCTGTTTCTTCAAATCAGGAGAAGAAGCGCCGGCTTCGATCTGTCGTTTCAATTCTCCCGTTCCCCCTGTGCGCTGATAGGCGAGAATAGCGATGATGAGTGCGACCACTGCTATAAGAAGCGTGATACCCTCCATAATCAAGAACCTCCTTCGATTTTTGAATTAAGATACTTCATCCCTTTAAAATTTTCAACCGATTCCTTCTCAGATTTCGGGCTGGATAATGGAACCGAAAGGGTATGAGGAGTGACAATCCCCACAGACATGATGGCTTTGATCGCCTCTTCGATGGTCAACTGGGAAGGGAGTATCTTCTCTTTAGGAAGAAAGAGGAGGAAACCTTGAGGTGGGACGAAGGCTGTCGGGATAAAAACAGTGACCTTGGTTTGGCGCTCGAGATCGGTCAACTCATTCGTCACAAAACCAAGCACATAATTTCCTTCCTGTGGGAATTCAACAAAGACAGCCTGCCGGAAGGAGCCCTTACGAGTTGCCGAGAAGGCATCGGTGAGTTGTTTTGAAGAAAGATAGATCTTCTTTACAACCGGTATATTAGTAAAGAGACGATCAGCCCAATGGACCAGTTTACGACCCAAAACATTGGTGGCGACCACCCCGATCAGGTAGAGCAAGAGGAAGAAACCGATGATCCCCAACCCAGGAATGGAATATTCTCGATTAAAAAGATAGACAGTCAACCGGGGCATCAGCGGATCCAGGATACCATCCAGGGTGTTGAAGACGAACTTCAGGATGAAAAAAGTGATCCCGAGGGGTAGGATGACCAAAATTCCCGCAAAGATCTTTGTTCGAAGATGTTTAAAAATTCTTTTTGTCATGGATTCGATGGTGTTAATCCGAGAATCTTTTTCAGATCCCCCTCCTCGACCACCTCTTTTTCCAGTAAGAGACGGGCGAGTTCTTCCAATTTATCTTTTTTCCCCATCAGGATTTCTTTGACCCTCAGATACGTTTCATCCACAATCTTTTTCACTTCTTCATCAATCTGTTTGGCTGTGTCCTCACTGTATTCCCTCGCGGGGAAAAGTGAAGAGGGAAGAAACAGAGGTTGTTTTTCTTTTTCAAACGTGACATAGCCTAATTTTTCGCTCATCCCGAATTCTTTCACCATGCTGGTGGCAATGTCGGTCGCCCTCTGAAGATCGTTATGAGCGCCGGTGGAGATTTCTCCAAAAACGATTTCCTCGGCCACCCTTCCACCCAGCAAAACTGCCAGGCGGTCGAGGAGCTCTGTTTTGGTCATTAAATAGCGATCCTCCGTGGGCAATTGAAGCGTGTAGCCCAACGCAGAGATCCCTCTTGGAATGATGGAGATTCGACGAACTGGATCAGCGTTCGGTAAGAGGGTGGCTACAATCGCATGACCAGATTCGTGAAAAGCTACGATCTCCTTTTCCTTCTTCGACATCAATCTTCTCTTTTTCTCCAATCCTGCCACCACACGGTCGATCGCCTCTTCAATATCAGCCATTTCTACAGCCTCTTTATTCTTCCGGGCGGCCAGGAGGGCGGCCTCGTTCATGATATTGGCAAGATCGGCGCCCACGAATCCAGGAGTTCGTGAGGCAATAATCTTCAAGTCGACATCCGGAGATAATTTGATATTTCGAGTATGGATCTTCAGGATCTCCTCCCGGCCAATGATATCGGGTCGGTCGACCACCACGTGGCGATCAAATCTCCCTGGTCTAAGAAGAGCCGGATCCAAAATTTCAGGTCGGTTGGTGGCGGCCATAATGATCACCCCTGTATTGGGGTCAAAACCATCCATCTCCGATAAGAGTTGGTTGAGGGTCTGCTCCTGTTCGTCGTGTCGGCCCATGGGATTGACGCCGCGCGCCTTTCCCAGGGCATCCAGTTCATCAATGAAGATGATACAGGGGGCATGGTTTTGAGCCTGGGCAAAGAGGTCCCTGACCCTCGCCGCGCCCACGCCGACAAACATCTCCACAAAATCGGAACCGCTGATGGAGAAAAAGGGAACATTCGCCTCTCCGGCCACTGCCCGGGCGAGTAAGGTTTTTCCTGTTCCGGGCATTCCCACCAAGAGAACTCCTTTTGGAATTTTTCCGCCGAGGCGTTGAAATTTTCCAGGCGTTTTAAGAAACTCCACCACCTCCTTCAATTCCTCTTTCGCCTCGTCGATTCCAGCCACATCGGCGAAGGTGTTTTTTTTCTCCTTCTCCGCATAGATTTTAGCCCGGCTCTTTCCAAAGGACATCACACTCGTCTCCGGTCCAATTCGAGAGAAGAGGATCCTCCATAGTATAAAGAAAAAGACAAGAGGAATGATCCACGAGACGATGTTGGTTAGCCATTTACTGTCGATCTTCCCTGTATATTTCACATGGCGAGCCTCCAGTTCCTTCACCAGATCTGGGTCTTCTACTCGAATGGTCTGGAATCCCCAGAGACCCTTTTCGGTCTCCCTCTTTCCGTTGATTGATTCCGGAGTGAGGGTCAGGTCTTTAATCTTATCCGCCCTTAATGACTCCTTAAATTCACTATAAGGAATGACATCCTCGGCCTTTCTTGTCATGAGGTAATTCTGGATGAGCAAGATGATGAGAAAAGCGATCACAAAATACCAGATCGTAAAGCGGGTCTTTTTAAGAATGGGGGTCTTTCCGCCTCGATCTGAAGGTCTTTTGATTCGAAGAAGATCTCTCAGGTCAGAGGTAGGTTTTTGATCTTTCTTCATCTTAAGAATCTCCAAATACTCTTCGAAAGATATCATCCACGTGTTTAAGATGAGTCCGGACATCGAAGAGAGCGCCCAGTTCCTTTTGGGTCATGAGACGCCTGATAATTTCGTCCTGGGAGAGAAGGGTTTTGAAATCCTCGCCCTTTTCCCAAACCCTCATCGCATTCCTTTGGACCACCCCATAAGCCTCTTCCCTCGAAAGGCCTTTCTTCGTCAGATGGAGAAGGATTGATTCCGAAAAGATAAGACCTCCCATCTTTTCTAAATTGGCTTTCATGTTCTCCGGATAGACGATGAGATTCTCAACCAGGGAGGTGAGGCGGTTGAGCATGTAGTCGATTAAAATTGTGGCATCCGGAGCGATCACCCTTTCTACCGAGGAATGGCTGATGTCACGCTCGTGCCAGAGAGGAATGTTTTCCAAAGCAGCCATACTGTAAGATCGCACAAGGCGTGCTAAACCGGAGAGATTTTCTGAGGAAATGGGATTCCTCTTATGCGGCATGGCAGAGGAACCTTTCTGCCCTTTGGAAAAGAATTCCTCAACTTCTAAGACTTCGGTCCGCTGGAGGTGCCTGAGTTCCACAGAAAATTTTTCTATTGAAGAGGCAATGATAGCCAGGGTGGTGAAGAATTCGGCATGATGATCTCTCTGAACAACCTGTGTCGAGATGGGCGCTGGTTTGAGTCCCAATCTTCCGCAGACAAACTCCTCAATAAAGGGAGGAATATGAGCAAATGTTCCTACAGCCCCTGAGATCTTTCCCACACTCACAGCCTCTTTAGCCCTCTCCATGCGGACGAGATTTCGTTTCATCTCATCATACCAGAGGGTCATTTTGAGGCCGAACGTAATGGGTTCAGCGTGGATGCCATGAGATCGGCCGATCATCAAGGTTTTCTTATATTGAAAGGCTTTTTTCTTCAACACTTCTAAAAGCCGTTGGATATCTTGAAGGATGAGTTCAGAGGCCTCTTTTAAAAGCATGGCCAGGGAGGTGTCGAGGATATCAGAGGAGGTAAGGCCATAATGGAGATATCTCGAAAGGGGACCGATAGACTCTCCCACATTGGTCAGGAAGGCGAGGACATCGTGTTTCGTCACCTTCTCTATTTCATCAATATGGTGGATATCAAAGGAGGCTTTCTCTTTGATCTCTCGAACAACCTCCGCTGGAATCTCGCCTAATTGGGAAAGAGCCTCGCAGACCAAGAGTTCAATCTGGAGCCAGGTTTCAAACTTTCTCTGATCCGCCCAAATCTTTCCCATCTCCGGCCGGGTATATCTTGGAATCATCTCAGGCTCCTTATGGAATGCATAGAACTATATTACTGAATGGTGTTGAAAAGTCAATAAGAAACGGGTTGTTCATTATTGACAATTCCCTGGTTCAAATGCATATTAATGCTATGATTATTATCAAATCACCCCGAGAGATTGAGCAATTGAAGAAATCCAATGCCATTGTGGCAGAGGTCTTTGAGAAACTGAAGGGGATGATTGTACCGGGGATCAGCACAAAGGAATTGGATCAGGTTGCCGAAGAATATATCTTTCTAAAGGGAGCGCGGCCTGCCTTTAAAGGATACAGAGGATTTCCGGCGACCCTTTGCATCTCCATCAATGAGGAGGTGGTCCACGGCATACCCAGTCAACGCCGATTGAAGAAGGGGGATATTGTAAGCCTGGATGTAGGAGTCAATTTTGTTGGTTATTTTGGAGATGCAGCCATCACCTTTCCTGTGGGGGAGGTAGATCCGGAAGCCAAAAGGCTTCTTGAAGTTACGGAGAAGGCTCTCTATATTGGTATTGAGAAGGCAAAGATAGGGAATCGGCTTTTCGATATTTCCTACGCCATTCAGAGATGGGTGGAGTCTCATGAATTTTCTGTGGTGAGGGATTTTGTAGGGCATGGGATTGGGAGAGATCTCCATGAGGAACCACAGATTCCAAATTTTGGGGCGCCCCACCAAGGACCGAGACTTGAGAAAGGCATGGTCTTCGCCCTGGAGCCTATGGTGAATGAAGGAACCTACGAGGTTAGAGTTCTTTCTGACGGCTGGACCGTCGTAACGGCGGATGGAAAAAGGTCCGCCCATTTTGAGCATACTGTTGCCATCACTGACGATGGAGCTGAGATTTTAAGCATTTTGTAATTTGAGGAAGTGTTGCCGTGTTGCCGTGCTGCTGTGTTGCCGTTATCACTGAAGTAATGCAACACCGCATCATCGCAGCACGTGAATAGGTTTCAGGGGAGGCAGAAGAATTATGTATCGTGTGGCTAAGAATATGGTCGATTTAGTGGGATATACGCCCTTAGTGAGGATTAACCATATTGTTCCCAACAAAAAGGTGAAGGTCTATGCGAAGTTGGAGCGATATAACCCGGTCGGTTCGGTCAAAGATCGGATTGCCAAATACATGATTGAATATGGGGAGAAGGAAGGTCTCCTGACGAAAGATAAGATCGTCATCGAACCCACCAGCGGAAATACCGGCATTGCTCTGGCGATGGTCTGCGCGGTCAAAGGATATCGGTTGGAATTGGTGATGCCGGAGACGATGAGCATGGAAAGAAGAAAGATCCTCACTGCCTTTGGAGCGAAGATCATTTTAAGCGAGGGTTCCAAGGGAATGGATGGGGCGATTGATTTGGCCGAGGAGATGGCTAAAGACTCTAAATATTATATGCCTCACCAATTTGAGAATAAGTATAATGTGCTTGCCCATTATGAGACAACGGGAGGGGAGATCTGGAGAGCGACGAAAGGAAAAGTGACGATGTTTGTCGGAGGTTTAGGAACCACCGGGACCCTGATGGGTGTTTCTAAACGCCTGAAAGAATACAACCCTGAAATCAAAATCGTTGGTGTGGAGCCCTATCCCAATTCGAGTATCCAGGGGTTAAAAAACCTGAGTTCCCAGTATGTCCCGGAGATCTATGATGCCAGCCGATTGGATGAAAAAATCAATGTGAAGGATGAGGATGCTTTCGAGATGGCAAGGGCCCTCACCGTTCGAGAAGGAATCTTTTGTGGAATCAGTTCTGGGGCAGCGATGTGGGGGACATTACAGAAAGCAATGGAATTAGATCAAGGTATGATGGTTACACTCTTCCCGGACGGTGGAGAGAAATATGTAAGCACTCCTCTCTATGAACCCAGCAAATGTTTTGAATGTCTGAAGAGGAACAAGATTCCCACTTGCATGACAGAGGAATACATCACCGCCCTGGAATGCCTGGTGAAAAATGGGAGCTGATCTCCATCATAATGTCAGCAATTATTTGTTCCAATTGTTGAAAAAGATAATGGATGTCTGAAATGTTACATACTCTCAAAAGGCCGAAAATCGCTGATTTGACAGCGGGATCATTCCTGATTCTTCGAAATTCTTTCTTTGGTAAAGGTGCAAAGCCAAGACCCTTTCGACTCCGTGATAAGCGAAATACTCAAGATGATCCCTTGGATGAATATATTCACAGACTTCTTTCAGATCACCTCCCAGCCGATGTTGATTGTCTGAAAGCACCTGGCCCTCTTATAACCCCCGATTTGGTTGTTCTGCGACCGGAAGTCTGTAAGGCGGCTGCAAAAGCAACTTTGGCCTCAAACTTGACACATATTGTGGCAATTGAGGTAAAAAAGCTCGAAAGGACGCAAAGTGGCACAATAGCCCGGCCTTCAGGTATGGATTACAATACTACTCCGCCTTGTGGCACTGTTCGCGTTTACGATTCGAGTGGGGCCGCATTGGACATTCGTGGGTTTTATCTTTTTGTGTGTCAAGAAACTGTTCGTAATCAAGCAGGTAAATATCGACTGTCGGCGTTCGTTTTGTGTGACGGTAACCTTCTGAACGAAGACTTCGATTACTACTTGTCGATTGTTGGAGAAAGAGTAAAAGAGATTGGTCTTGGAACCTATGGTAACGGGACTAATCGCACCCGCCCCATGCTCATTTTTTCAAATCCGCTCAGTACCATACAACTCGATCATGGTGTTACCTTGATCCATTCCAGAGATGACTTAGAGAGGGACGTTTCGCAACTTCGACAGGTGGGATTCATAAAGCGGACGATACAGGGAGGGGGTACAAACGTTTTTTATTGTTATCGCCTTGCCGATGATGTTCCAGAAGATCATAGGCAATTTAAGCTCTTGGACCCCTTCCCTTTGCCTACCAGAACAGAAAAAACACAGCCACGTGGTCGATTTCGATTGAATTTTCAACCTACGAATTAATGACACTATTAAAAAATAAATTCTAACAAATGAAAGACGGTGTCCAGTGTTCACCAGAGGGAGAGTTGTTTTGATTGCCTGCTCGGAGGACGCTCGGATATTCTTTGGCCCCCATGTAGCTCGCTAATCGCTCTTTCAATCGATGTATGGTTTGAGTCGAGGAAGCTTAGACTTTCATGGAGAGACGGCTGCCAAGACAACCGCTTGATGATCTGTGACATTAATATTACATAAACATCGTTCCGACTCAAAGACCTGCCTGATCCATTGAGGCGAGCGACCTGCTCGGCAGCTTCTTGGGTTGCGTTTTTAATGATCCTTTTGGAATCTGACGATTCAGTTAAAGTGGTATCACGTTTTCGGCAAACAATAATTATATCCAGGTCAATGGGTTCCTTGGCCTGAAACTTTGGCTTGGCCACCGACATTTCTGCCTTGATCGGATGGGTCGCAACGATTGCAAAATCTGCCCTGACAATCGCTTCTAACACTGAACGCCAGCCTTCATTTCGAGAATGGTGGTAGGTGAATATAAGGAGCCCCTCACGTCGGAGAACCCGATTGCATTCCTTCCATACACCATAAAGGCGATCGGTGAAGATCGTTGGATCGCTTTGTTGAACCTCTTCCTCAGAACGGGTGCTTTGGGGGTTATGGTTGCCATTCGCTCCAAGGACATGGCGCTGCCAGACATAAAAGAAATCTGCAAGCTGTGAATAATGGACATTGTCAAAAAAAGGCGGATCGGTAACAACTGCGTCTACGCTTTCTATTGAAAGGTCGGTTTTTGCAGAATCACCGCAGTAGAGGTATAAATCCTTACCTCCTTGGAACTCATCAAAAGTCTCCACAATGTCAATGCCCAAGGGAGAAGAGAGACCATATACCTTCTCCCCAATAGCCTTTCCGTTTTTGTATGTGGAACCGATTTCAAAAGGGTTTTCACAGTAATCGAGAGCCCTAAGGAGGCGACTTTCAAAGAGTGTTGAAAAAGCGCCAGAACTCTTAGGCGTCCCCCAAAGGTTTGCCTCCAAAGGTGTTCGCTCTGGCTTGAGGATGTGATGGGAGAACATGTGGCGGACAGCGCCCGTGCCTTCCCCTTTAAACGAGGTAAACATATTGTTGAATTCAAGAGTGCCAGAGAAGAGGCAAGCAAAAAGATCCCGCAACCTCCTGTCGGGGATTTTTCGAATGCGATCTGCAAGAAGGCTTAAGCAAAGAAGTTGACGGTCATTGAACATTTGATGCCAGTAATGGTAGCAGTAATTGAGGACTTGATTGGTATTATAACCGGCTTCAATTGAGACAACAGGATAGGGGTTCTTCCGTTTCCTGAGAGTTTGAGAGGCCTCTTGATATAGGTGGAGATCATAATCATCAATTAGGAGATATTCCTTTGAGCCATTTGGCCGTATGATCATTTTAGCATACAGGCGGTGCGCCGGTGGTTCTTTATGTTTCTGAACAGTTTTTGCAATTGGGAAGCTGTGTCCACAACCTGGGCAAACTGCATTTAAACCCTTTGCAGGTCCAACCTGTGGATTCTGGGCCAGGCCACAGGCCGAGCATTTATAAAGTTCAGTGTCGTAACGAATCTTATTGATAGCTCCACAATTGGAGCAAAGTGCATGCGCCTCTGGATTACGAGCAGGGTAGGCATGCTGTGAAAATATGTAGGATGAGAAAAGGTCGACCATGCGTTCACACTCTGGGCACTGAACAACCTTTACCCAAAAATAATAGAGAGCATCTGCCATCCCTCCCTCCGGGAGACGGGCTTGATAAAGGCGACGAATAGCAGGGGCAACATCTCGTTCAATGCCTCGAAAGATCTCAATGATTTTTTTACGGGGATGGAGACCCAGGGCGTTTTTCACAATAAAATGGGAAACGGGATTGATATCACGGCCTATAGAGCGAGCGCCAAGTTTGAGAGCTTCGCCGATGGTGGTACCGCTTCCCATGAAGGGGTCGAAGATAACAGCTCCTGTCAATCTCACAGGCTGATAGAACATCTCAAAAACATTTGATCCCTTGGGAGCAAAAGCGCCTATTATGATAGCCCGGAAGACTGAACCGAGCCGTTGGGCCCACCACTTGTGGATGTGGTAAATGGGACGGTAGATCTCCTTTCGCCAACTCTCAAGTTCTGCGATGTCACTAAAATATTCAAATGGAAAAGCAGGATCTTCGATAGCTCGGACCCCTCCAAAGGAAAGTAGGGTTCTACCGTAGGGGCTCTTCGGTTCGGCAACATAGCTATCGAGAACGCTGCGGAAAGTCTCGGCAATTCGGGAAGGTGAGTAAGATATAGCCTTCTGCCAATTTGCAGGCACACGCCCAGCCAGGAGAAATAGGCTCTCAGACTTGATCTTCAATGCATCGGCGACCGACTGTATTAGTGCGTCCGAAGGTGGAACGATTCCACGTTCCACACGAGAAAGATAAGCTGGATTGATTTGACCAAGCTCTGCCAATTCTCGAAGAGACAGCCCAGCAGCTTGTCTACAATGACGAAGATAATTGCCGAACTTCATATTTCGAATGATATTATTTGTTGACAGATTTGTCAACAAGAAATTTGTTCCTCATGGTGGATATTAAAAAAAAGCATATGGCTTCTCCAAAATTTCTTGTTGCATTTTGATTCCGATTTGATAATATCATCCCAAGTTTTCAGGATCTTATTTGGGTTTGACAGGGTTTTGTTTTAACCCTCCTAAGCCATAAAGTGTGGGATATAGGTAATCTCTTGTTATGGCGGTTTCATCACCCCTGCCTACCGCAGGCAGGCACAAACAATGGAAATGATCTTCATTTTTTCATTAACGCTATGCGCCATGCTCTCTGCGCTTTGCGATTTTATAGCTAATCGGCCATGACGACTTTGTCACCTTCAAAATATGAAAATCAAGGGGGGTGCGCGGGGTTGTTCGGCTAGGTCTGCGGCGTCCTTTGCAGCTCGAAATTGAATTTCCTAAATAAAGAGAAATTAGGTTCATCCATAAAAAAGGTAGAGCAATAGAAAGGGTTACATCTTCAGCTGTCATAAATTTTCCAGGTCCCTTTTCGGAAGAATGAGAATCAGACATCGGAAATACCGTATTGTCTTCACAATTTGTAATTGAATTTTCTCAGAAGGTCTTTCCTCCAGGCAATTCCATCTTCTTTTTCAACCCCTTTTGGAGAGGAACCATCAATGACACCGAGGACTCCTCTGCCCAGTTCTGACTGAGCCAGGATCACTTCGACAGGATTTGCCGTGGCACAGAAGACCGTACAGACCTCCTGACACATCTTCACCGCATTGAGGACATTGATCGGGAAGGCATCCTTTAAAATGACCACAAAGGTATGGCCTGCTCCAATCTTCAGGGCATTCTTCTTGGCGACCTCCTTCAATGCCTCATCATTTCCCTCAAGCCGAACGAGGCAGGCACCCGAGGATTCACAGAACCCAATTCCAAATTTGGCATTGGGAACAGATCCCACCATGATCTCGAAAAGATCTTCAACTGTCTTGATGAAATGAGTTTGACCAAAAATGATATTACCTCCTTCTGGAATCTCCAATCGCTCCGTCTTCAATTCCATGGCTAACCTCCTTGATTCTGAATATACGATTTAAAAGTCTTTAAAAGGGTTCAAGGATTCAAGGGTTCATGGGGTCTAGTGTATTTCACTCGACCGCTTGAATCCTTGGCCGCTCGAATCCTCTGTAATGAAAACATATCGTTCTCTCACACATCAACCCTTTTTAATCTTTTCCCCAGCCTGTTTAAAGATATCCGTCAAAGGAAGTGTAAGTCCCACCTCAGGTTGATAGCGTAAAAAACTGGGGATGGGGTATCGTATTCCCCTTTCGTGAGTCCTGGCAAGTCCCTCTACAAGATCTTTGAGGTGCGAAGCGGGTAATGCGTAAGCCATTTCATGGTCTTGGGCTGTGGCCCAAACCCGATCACCATTTCCAGGGATGACCACTTTAGGGGATTGATCTAAGAAAGCCCCAAGAACTCCCTCTGAACATGAAGCCGCCCGACCAGAAAAAGAGCTGGTAACAGGTTGACCCGTACGCTGAGTGCTTCCATGTAAACAACGCATGAGTTGGGCAGGATTCAGATAGATCAAGATGACATCTGGCTCTATCTTGGTCCACTCCAGAGGAGAATAAACCACTGCCTCGCATTGACCCGGTTTCAGAGTTCTAAAGGATTGAAAGATGTTAAGAGCCACTGTAGTATCGGCGGCGTAATTCATTCGAATGAAAAAATCAATTGCGTCTTTTTGATTTACTGGCTCCCACCCGTAGGTGTGCCCTGAAATAGCACAACCTAAGTCCTCCCTGGTCATAGCAATGGTCCAACCGTATTTTCGACAGATGGCTTGGGCCTGACAGTGTGCCATTTTGACCTTAAGGTCCTTCAGAGGAGTTCGGGTTCCACTTGGAATTTCTATTTTATCTTTTAATATCCTTATCGCCACCAGAAAAGTCTCAGGATTGATATAACGCCTCAGTTCCTTACCAAGCTCTTGCCATTCTTTCATAGGAATTTTCCTCCATTTGATCGAAAATGATTTTTTATTTGACGAGGGGCAACAACCATGCCTTCGTCAGGTGAAACCCTTAATGGCTATGGTTTCGGTCGCTTCCAGAAAGGGCCGGTCTTTCCAAGCTCCGCAAGCGTTGTGACCATTTCCCGGGCATATTCTCGACTACGTGAGACCCAGTCAAGGTCCAGGCGTCTGTGAAAATAGTTGCCTGAAAAGAGTTTGACCAAATCTAAAAGTGAAACGATACCCTCGGCTGTGGCTGGGTCGAAACGGGCCCAATTCCGAATATGCTCTTCCGACCGGAAGAGGTTCATCGTGCTTCAGGCATAGGGAGCGTTTTCAAACCACTTCCAAAAGGGCACAGCCACATACCCCATCAGACCTTCAGGCTCGGTTCGAAGGATTTGCCCGTTGCGGATCTCCACACGAATCGGAAGCCCACAATCGAGACAGGGAGCATCGATTTGGATTGTTTTCCCTAAAAAGAGCCAGCAGACTGCTAGCGATTCGAACGCTCACTGGCCAAACCATTTCTGCTGGCCCTCGATAGTGATCCGATACTGAGTGGGAAGATTGTTAAACGGGGCAAAGGAGGCGATGTAATCAGTATTTGGAAATAGCCATCCAGGAATCCCTGCTGCAAAAAGGTCGTGAAGGGCTTTTCGGCCTTCTTCCACAGGAATCCCCAACCCGGAGGCGATCTCCGTATAGTGCGGCGCCTGCCCAGATGCCACCATTCTTTTCATAATAAAATGAAATGTCCGATCTAAATCAGTTGGATTGGTCATCATGCTCACCTCCTATAAATAAGCGTTATCAATTCTTCCTCAATTTATAACTATTTAATGTTAAACATATCGTTCCTTTTATGAATTGTCAATTTATCCTCTTGCTGACTAACAGGGCAAGTGATCTTCTGTGAATCATCGAACAATCTCTTAATTTTCGTTGACTTGTGAAGTTTAAAACTCGCGTTTTAGAAATGTTTTCACCTCAATATTTTCCCCATCTGTAATCACTGTAATGGCTCCATGTTTATCAGTTCTTAAAATCCTCGAACCCAATTGCTGGTATCTCTTCAATACTTCTGGATGAGGAAGTCTGCCAATGTTCCGTTCACCCACACTGAGAATGGCATAGGTAGGTTTTACCCTTTCCAGAAAAAGCGGGGAACTGGAGGAGGAACTTCCATGATGGGGAATCTTTAAAATATCAGATCTGGAGGGATAACCTTTTCTCAGTATTCGCCCTTCTGCTTCCTTTCCAATGTCTCCTGCGAGAAGCACAGAAACATTTTTAAATTGTAGCTTCATAACCAGGGAGGAATTGTTCAGATCCCGAAGATTAGGAGCCTTCATTTGTGTTGCATTCCACACGGGTGGGTTTAGAACAGAAATCTCAACTCCATTGATGATTTGAGGAGGGGTTTCCTCATTGAGGGACTGGGTCCTGACTTTTTTCTCGTTAAGTTTTTTTCTTAACTGAAGATAGGGCTCTGAGTCTGTCTGAAAACCATTATCCCAGAATTGGCCAATTGAAAATTGCGAGGCGATGAAGTTTAAACCTTTTAGATGGTCTGGGTCAGGATGAGTGAGGACAAGGGTGTCGATCCTTCGAATCTTCTTTTTCCATAGAAAGGGGGCAATGACATTCTTTCCAATATCGAAACGATCCTCATGAAGACCCCCTCCATCGATCAGCATTCTTTTTCCCCCTGGAAATTCGACGAGAATGGAATCTCCATGTCCCACATCTATAAAAGTTAACCCGAGATCTTTTTGGAATAAATCTTTCAGATTCCAAAATGCCAAATCGAAGACGAGAACAACGCAGAGTCCTACAAAAACATATCGGATCTTATTCCCTTTTCGGAGATGGACGACTAAAAAGAGGAGGAGGTAAAAAATGATTATTTCAAAAACTGTTGTAGTAGAGACATAGAGGGACGCATAGGGGATGGAGGCAAAGAAGGCAACCACCTTAATGAGGATAAGAGCGATCCAATCATTGATATGTAACAACAGGGTAGCGAAGGGGTAGAAGAAAAAGGAGAAGAGGGAGGCCACAAGGCTGAGGGGAACAATGAGAAAGCCTACCCACGGGATGATGAAGAGGTTGGTGAGAAATCCAATGGGGGAGAACCGGTTGAAATGAAAGGCGACAAAGGGGGCGGTACCCAAAATAGCCACTCCGGTGACGAGAAGGGGGAACATGATATATTTCAAGATGTTCTTCTTCCAAGAGGGTTTTGGAAGAAGGAAGATTCCCTCTTGTTTTAGACCCTGAAGGATGCGTGGCACCAGATAGAGGATTGAAAGCACAGCAAGGAAAGAGAGCTGAAAAGAAACATCGAAAAGGGAAGGGGGTGAGAAGATGAGGATGAGAAAGGCTGCCAGAGACAGCGTGTGAAGGAGGTTTCTCTCCCGATTGAACAGGATGGAGAGGAAGAAGGTGATCACCATGATGGTCGCTCGGATCACGGAGATTCCTCCACCTGCGATAAAGGTATAAAGAAGAAGACAGGGGAGAGTCAAGGCCGCTGCCCATTTTTTAACGTCTATAGTGAGGAGGAGAAATTCTGAACGCTTCATGATCCAAATCAGTAAAGAGAAAGAAAGGAGCGCAACGATTCCAAGGTGATCACCTGAAATGGCAAGGAGATGAGCAATTCCTGTGGCGATAAAATGTTCCTTCACCTCTTCCGGAATGTCTCCCTGTTCACCCAGCACTAAGGCTTTAAAAATACCAGAGGAGAGGGGGGTTGCCTCCCTCCCTAAAAAATCACGAATATGATCTCGCAAGCTTTCCATCCGGAGAAGAAAAGGATTTTTAAATCCCTCCCCCAATTTAATCAACCCTTTCTCCTCAGATAAGAATCCAATCGTATGAATTCGTTCAAAGGCAAGATGGCGTTCGTAACAAAATCCACCTGGATTATGAAATCCACGAGGGGGATAGAGTTTACATAAAAACCGAAGGCGATCCCCCACTCGAAGCGAGGGATCCTCCTCTTTAAGAAAGATCAAGAGAAGACCGTCGACAGGGATGTGGCGGTTCGACAGAATGATCTTTTGTGATTGGATAAGTAATTGGGTTCTTCCTTGAGAGCGTTCAGGAGGGCGATCGATGATTCCCTCCAATGAGATTCTTTCCAAACCAGTGAAATAAGAGATGTGAGAGGGGGAGCGCTGTGGATGGAGATAAAGCTGGATAGAAAAAATTCCGAGAAGGAAGAAAATGGAGAAGGCCATCCAAGAACCCGAACGGGTTCTTTTCATTGCCATCAGGAGAGCCCAAAAAAACAGAAGTATTAGGAAGAGAATCCAACCTTGAGGAAGAAAAGGAAAGTCAAAATGGCCAAAATAAATACCACTGGTGTAGACGATGAAAATAGGAATGAGAGGAAGGTGGAAGGCTCCACTCATTTCCGCCTCAAACGGATTAACCTTTTAGTAATTGTTGAGCCACCCTCCACCGCTGGATTTGATTGGCTCCTTCATAAATCTGGGTGACCTTGGCATCCCGCATCATCCGCTCCACAGGATAATCTTTCATATATCCATAACCTCCCAGGATCTGGACGGCATCGGTGGTCACTTTTATGGCGATTTCGGAGGCAAAGTATTTTGAGATAGCTGAGAGTTTTTCTGTGTCTCCAAACTTTTCATCAATCTGAGAGGCTGCCTTATAGACCAGGGCTCGAGCGGCTTCCACTTGAGTGGCCATATCGGCGATCATGAATTGAACCGCTTGAAATGAGGAGATGGGTTTCCCAAACTGAATCCGTTCATTGGCATAGCGAATGGCGAAGTCAAGGGCTCCCCGGGCAATACCTACGGCCTGCGCCCCAATGGCTGGTCTCGACATGTTGAGCGTGTTCATTGCGACCTTCCAACCTTTCCCTTCCTCTCCAAGACGATTTTCTTGGGGGACCCGACAGTTTTCAAAGATCACATCGGTCGTCACTGTCCCCCTCATCCCGATCTTTTCCTCCCTCTTCCCAAAAAGGAGGCCAGGCGTTCCATCTCCCACTATGAAAGCGGAGATTCCTTCTGCTTCGTGTTCCGGTTGGGTTACAGCAAAGACAGAGTAAAATTTGGCCAGGCTCCCATGGGTAATGAAACATTTACGCCCGTTGATCAGATAATCCGTTCCTTGCTTTTCAGCCCTCGTCTTGATGAAGGGAACTTCTGATCCTTCCCCCGGTTCGTTTAGCGCAAGGGCGGCGAGGCTGTTCTTCTTGGAAATCTCTATGAGATAGAGATCTTTTTGGGATGGATTCCCTCCTAATAAAATGGGTAGGGTGCCGACCCCTTGGGCGAGGATGATGAGAGAGGAGGAACCGCAAACCTTTGCAATCTCTTCAACAACGATACAAAATGAGGTCAGGTCTCCATCAGCCCCACCGTATCGGTCAGGGAGGAGAAGGGAGAGAAAACCCTGTTTTCCAAAGGCTTCTACTAAATCCCAGGGAAATTCTCCAGTGGCATCAATCTTTGCCGCCCGAGGCTGGACAATCCTTTGTCCAGTTTTTTCGGCGGCAGCCCTAATCATTTGTCTCTCTTTTTCCATATTCTTCGTTTTGCTTTTTTCTTGGAAGAATCGGGTGGGGATGTTGTTTAATTTATAAAGTTAAAAGAGTAAAAATGCTTTGTCAAGGGAAAAGTAAGCAGGGAAAAGTAAGCAAAGAGGTAAAAACATTTGACTTTATAATATAAAATAATATAATTATTTCCTTAAAATAATTTATGGAAGGAGGGGAAAAATGGATGCCAGGGATTAAAATTAAGGAAAACGAATCTTTTGAAAATGCAATCAGGCGGTTTAAAAAACAAGTGGAAAAAACGGGGATATTGTCAGAGATGCGAAAAAGGGAGCATTATGAGAAGCCCAGCATCAAAAGAAAGAAGAAAGCGTTGGCCGCCAAGAAAAGAGCAATGAAAAGAATGAGAAAAATAATGGAGAGGGGATAGAGGATGAGCCTGGAAGAGAGACTGGTCGAAGAAATGAAACAAGCCCTGAAATCCAACAATAAATTGAGACTTTCCACCATCCGGATGATTCGTTCGGCGTTGAAAAATAAGGAGATTGAGCTGAGAAAGAAGTTGGAGGACGAAGATGTGGTGAAGGTGATCCAGGTGATGGTGAGAAAGGGTGAGGAATCTGTTGAACAATTTCAAACAGGTGGACGGATGGACCTGGTCGAGAAAGAGAAAAAAGAGATAGAGATATTAAAATCCTTTTTACCCCAACCCCTTAGCCAGGAAGAGATATTAAAGATCATTGATCAAAGCATTCAAGAAACCCAATCTTCATCCTTAAAAGATATAGGAAAAGTAATGAAATCAGTCATGCCAAAAATTGGGGGGAAAGCCGATGGAAAACTGATCAATCAATTGGTGAAAGAAAGGCTTTCCCCATAAAATCCTCCTCTTTGTAGTTAACCCAATTCCCTTTTTCACGCTTTATGGATGATCGTTCCCTCAAGCTTTTAGAGTTTTACCATTTATTAGATATTTTGAAAGAATATTCCATCTCCCCCTTAGGTCGAAAACGCTGTGAAGCCTTGAGACCTTCCAAAGACCTTCCTTCGATCCAATCCAGATTAGCTGAAGTGATGGAACTTAAAAAAATTTTTGAAATAGAGGGAGACATCCCCCTGGGAGGGTTGAAAGATATTGAAGGGATTTTAAATAAATTAGAAATCGAAGGATCTATCCTGGAGGTTAAAGAATTATTAGATCTCTATCAACAAATGGTATTGTGCAAGGGGCTCAGGCGATTCTTCCAGAAGTTGGAGAATGTTAAAGCGCCTCATCTTCAGGAGAAGAACTCCAGACTTTCTTACCAAAAGGCATTGGAGAAGGAGATCCTCCAAACGATCAATATAAAAGGTGAGATTCTCGACCGAGCCAGCCCGGCCCTTTTAGATATCCGCCATCGGCTGGGAGTGGTCAGAGAAAAAGTGAAGGGAGCGCTCGAATCCCTTCTCCATCAAGAAGAACTTCAGTCCATCTTTCAAGAGCAATTCATTACTTTAAGAAGTGGGCGATACGTTCTTCTCATCAAATCCGATTTCAAAAATCGGCTGGAAGGAATCATCCATGATCAGTCCCAAAGCCGGATGACCTTCTTCTTTGAACCCCTTCAAGTCGTCGCTCTCAACAATGAGATTAATATCCTCATGGGAGAAGAGAAGGAAGAGGAATTTCGAATTCTGGCAGATCTTACCAATAAGGTCCGAGGGGAAAGACAAAATCTATGGAACGACTTTGAGATATTAGGAGAATTAGACCTTCTCTATGCAATGGCAAAGCTCTCCATCCCTTTGAAGGGGATTTCGCCTCGCTTGAATGAAGAGGGAAGGATTGAGATGAAGGAAGCTCGAAATCCTCTTCTCATGCTTCAGCGTGAAGATCAGGTGGTTCCCATCCACCTCCGGATGGGAGAGGGGATTAAGGTTCTCATCGTGAGCGGAGCGAATGCAGGGGGGAAGACCGT
This sequence comes from Deltaproteobacteria bacterium CG03_land_8_20_14_0_80_45_14, assembly GCA_002780715.1. Taxonomy (GTDB): domain Bacteria; phylum Desulfobacterota; class BSN033; order BSN033; family UBA1163; genus UBA1163. The sequence continues at coordinate 17,120 of PEUO01000073.1, read as the reverse complement.
TGCTTTGAAGACATTGGGACTTCTCACCTTGATGACTCAATCTGGTCTACCCATCCCTGTGGAAGAGGGAAGCCAGGTCGGAATCTTTCAAGACATCTTTGCGGTGATTGGCGATGAACAAAATATCGAAGAAAATCTGAGCACCTTCTCCAGTCATCTCCTCCATGTGGATCAAATCTTAGAAAAAGCAGGGCCGAAATCCCTCGTCCTTTTGGATGAACTGGGAGTGGGAACCCATGCCCAGGAGGGATGTGCACTGGCCATGGGTTTTTTGGATCAATTCCGAGAGAGCGGAGCCTCGATCGTGGTTACCACTCACTTCGATCGGCTCAAGGCCTATGGATACCTTCACCCAGATGTGGAGAATGTGGCTGTTGAGTTTGATGAAGAAACTTTGGAGCCCCAATATACACTCACCTATGGATCGTCAGGGTTGAGCAATGCCTTTTTAGTCGCTGAGAAGCTGGGTATTTCAGAAAAGGTTCTCGAAGCGGCACATACTCATCAAGATGGGAGGGGTGAGCAAGTGACGCACGCTTTAGAGACCTTGGAGAGGTTGAAAAGGGATGCACAAAGAGAAAAGCTGGAAGCTTCCAAGATGAAGGAAGAGGTTGGGCTTGAACATCAGAGACTGAAAAAAATACTGGAGACGATTAAGGAGAGGAGACTGGAAATTTATTCCAAGGCTGAGGAGAAGTCAAGAAAAGCGGTCCAAAAGGTTGAAGAGGAGTTAAAAGAATGGGTTCGTCGAAGAAAAGAGGAAAAGGCCCCTCTTGGCCTTCAGCATAAAGGACTTCAGGAGATCAGGGAGAAATTTCTCCCGTCCATCAGAAAAAAAGGACGTTCTGCGATCCCGGGTGGCTTGAAGGTGGGGGAACGTGTTAGAATTGAGAGCCTTCGAAGCACTGGGATTCTGACGAATGTAAAAGAGCCATTAAATCGAGCAGAGATATTGACGGATAAGGCCAAAGTAAAAGCCCCTCTTTCTGAGATCGTTCAGGTGACGGATGGAGAAGAGAAAAAGGAGATGGGGATTCAAAAAAGCCACCCCCTTTTAAAGGGGGATGTCGAAGAGCCTTCCTCTCAATTGAATGTCATCGGTCTGACCGTGGAGGATGCCCTCCCAAAGGTCGATAAATTTATTGATCAAGCCCTCCTTCATGGATTGGAGAAAGTCACTATTATCCACGGGGTGGGTTCTGGTAGGTTGCGAAATGCGATCAGTCAATACCTGAATGGACATCGGGCTGTTAAAAGTTTTTCTCCCGGGGAGACGATGAAGGGTGGTCCTGGGATCACGATTGTGGAATTGAGGTAAACCCCGTTAGAAAATACGTGGCTTTCTAACAGGGCAGGGAATTGAATTTTCATTAATGTCATCCCCGCCATAAACGGAGGGGCTTTCTAACGGGGTAAATCGTTTGGCCGTTGGGTTTTTATCCGAAGAAAAAGTTTCGGAAATTCGGGACCGGTCCAGCGTTCTGGAAGTCGTCTCGGATTATGTGACCCTGAAAAAGACTGGGAAAAACTATAAGGGCCTCTGTCCATTTCATTCCGAAAAGACTCCCTCTTTCATGGTCAATGAGGAAAAGCAAATATTTCATTGTTTCGGCTGCGGGGAAGGGGGAGATGTCTTCACTTTTTTAATGAAAGCGGGACATTTTTCTTTTCCACAAGCAGTGGAGGAACTGGCAAAGCGCTATGGAGTGAAACTCCCCACCCGTGAACTTTCTGCAACCCAAAAGAAGGAGATGGCCAAAAGAGAGGCCCTCTTCCAAGTCAACCAGATTGCCTCAGGGTATTTCTACGATCTCCTGACCAAGCAGCGAGAGGGTGAGGAGGGTAGAAAGTATTTATCTCAAAGGGGGATCAGCCAGGAGGTCATTGCGGAACACCGATTGGGAACTTCCACCGATCGTTGGGATGGATTGGTCCAACATCTCCAAGAGAAGAAGGCTTCTCTCGAACTGGCGTGGGAACTGGGTTTGGTCTTTCCCAAGAAGAAAGAGGGCTGGTATGATGCTTTTCGGGGAAGGATCCTCTTCCCCATCTTTGACCTCCATCAACGGATAGTCGGATTCGGGGGAAGGGTGATTCGAGAAGGACAACCTAAATATCTTAACTCTCCAGAATCGATTATCTATCATAAAGGAGAGGTCCTCTACGGCCTCCATGTGGCCAACCGATATGCCACGGAGAAGGATTGTGTTATCATTGTTGAAGGTTATTTTGATCTGTTAACTCTCCACCAATTTGGATTGAAGCATAGTGTTGCCACTTTAGGAACAGCGCTGACCCCACAACATATTCAAACCCTCAAACGATATACAAAAAACTTGATCGCCATATTTGATGCGGACCCGGCGGGGGTCCAAGCCACCCTTCGCTCCCTTCCTCTCTTGTTAGAAGAGGAGGTGGCAGGAAAGACGATCGTCCTTCCGAAAGGGGAGGATCCGGATGGGTTTCTAAGAAAAGGAAATCTGGAAGACTTCAGGAAAAGGGTGGAGCGTGCGACGCCCCTCGTCGATTTCTTTTTTGAACGGCTGATGAAGACCTATGATTTGAAATCTATCGATGGGAAGGTTAGAGTAGCAAAGGAAGGCATGGCCCTCCTCGGGAAGATCCCAGATAAGATTCGAAGGGATTTCTATATAAAGGCTTTAGCAGAGAGGCTCGATATCCAGGAGTCCTTCCTTTATGAAATGCTCCGATCTTCTCCAAAGGAGCCCCCCAAGACAGGAGAAGATTTAAAAAAGTCATTCCTAGAGAAGACTTTTCCAAAGTCAGAGGAGATGGTGGTCCGTCTCATGGTTCACGATCCTGATGTCATTCCAACTATTTCAAAGGAGGGTGTCGTCAAGGAGTTTGAGAACCCCGTCTTACAAAAAATAGCTGAGGTCCTGGAAGATCTTTATCAGAGAAAAGGAAGGCTTGACCTGCCAGAGGCCTTAGCCAATTTTGAGGAGGAACTCAAAGGGAGGTTGTGTGAGTTTGTCTTTCAGGAGAGTGGGCTGGAGGGAGGGGATCGAGGAAAAATATTGCAGGATTGTATCCAAAAGATTCGTGAAAAGAGGTTAAAAAGAGAAAGGGGCGAGTTGCTTAAAAGGATTAAAGAGGCGGAGAAACATCCAGAGGAAAAAAGGCTGGTCCCTCTTTTAAAGGAACGCCAGGAACTGGCGAAGAGGGAGAAAGGCCTTCAGAAAGATAGTTTTCGGAAAGGCTAGGGGGAGAGGTCAATGGCGAAGGGAGGAAAGATCAAAGCGGTTGAGCACTTGATTAAAATAGAGGGGGAGAAGGGATTTCTGACCTTCGATGAGGTGAATGGTATCCCTCCTAACGATATCGTCTCCTCTGATCAGATTGATGATGTCCTCATGATGTTCGACGAAATGGACATCGATGTGGTGGATGATCTACAAGGGTTGAAAGTGGAAGAAGAGAAGGCCGTGGAGAAGGAAGAGGAAGAAGGCGATGAATTGGAAATGGAGACCTTTGGCAGGGCCACAGACCCCGTTCGAATGTATCTCCGCGAGATGGGATCGGTTTCCCTTCTCACCCGAGAAGGAGAGGTAGAGATTGCTAAAAGAATTGAAAGGGGTAAGAGAGAAGTGCTGAGCGTCGTCTTGAACTGTCCCATGGTCGTCAAAGAGGTTATCAATCTGGGCAATGCGATCAAGGCTGGCAAGGTAGAGATCCGGGAAGTGACCAACGAAATCGACGAGGAAGAAGTTAGCTTCGAAGAAGAACAGGCCCAGAAAAAAAAGATTTTGGAACTCATCGATCGAATCAAGCGAAGGAATGAGGAGGTTCGGCGGCTTCTGAAAAAAAGGTCAATTCCGAGAGGCAAGATACAGAGGCAGGTTAAAAAGAAACAGGAGGAGATTTTAGAATGTTTCAATCAGATGAATTTGAGAGACGTCCAGATTAATAAAATTGTCCAAAAAATGAAGCAGATGCTGAACCGGGTTGAAAAAGGCGAAAACGAGATCAAGAAGTTTGAAGAAAAGCAGGGAATTTCTGTTCAGGAGGCGCGGAGCTATCTGAAGAAGTTGAAGGCAAGGAGTGTGAGTGAGAAGAAACTTCTTCGGACCCGAAAATTGAATAAATCCGATCTCCAAGAGATTTCCCGGGCCACCATGAATGTCCAGAGGAAGATCCACAAGGTGGAAACTGAATGTGGCCTGACTGCTGGCAAGTTGGCCACCGCGGTGAAGGCTATTGTGGAAGGGGAGACAAAAGCCAATGAGGCCAAGAGTGAATTGGTGAAGGCGAACCTGAGGCTGGTTGTCTCCATTGCAAAAAAGTATACCAATCGCGGGCTTCAATTCTTAGACCTCATTCAGGAGGGGAATATCGGGTTGATGAGAGCGGTGGATAAATTTGAATACCAACGAGGTTATAAATTTAGCACCTATGCGACCTGGTGGATCCGGCAAGCCATCACACGAGCCATTGCGGATCAGGCGCGGACCATCCGGATCCCCGTTCATATGATCGAGACGATCAATAAATTGATCCGAACCTCCAGATACCTCGTGCAGGAGATAGGGAGAGAGCCCGCTCCCGAAGAGATCGCGGAGAAGATGGATATGGCTTTGGATAAGGTGAGGAAGGTGTTGAAGATTGCCAAAGAGCCAATCTCTCTTGAAACACCCATCGGTGAGGAGGAAGATAGCCACTTAGGGGACTTTATCGAAGACAAAGCAATTATCTCACCCCAGGAGGCTGTGATCAATGCCAATTTATCAGAACAAACTCGAAAGGTCCTAGCCAGTCTCACTCCCAGAGAGGAGAAGGTTTTGAGGATGCGATTTGGGATTGGGGAAAAATACGACCATACTTTGGAAGAAGTGGGGCAGGATTTCGATGTCACCCGGGAAAGAATCCGGCAGATTGAGGCAAAGGCATTAAGGAAATTACGACATCCCAGCCGGGCGAAGAAGTTGAAAAGTTTCCTCGAAACATAACCCTGAACCATGTGAGGTTCAGGGCTTTGGCCTGAATCTATCGCGGTTCAGGGCGAAGCCATGCACCCGATGTGGTGCATGGGGTTGACACTCTTGGGGGATGACATATAATAAGGATGGGGCCCATAGCTCAGCTGGAAGAGCCACCGGCTCATAACCGGTAGGTCCCTGGTTCGAACCCAGGTGGGCCCACCAAGAAAGGGAAGAATTTCTTATGCACTCCTTGGGGGTAAAAGAAAAGATGCTCCGTGAGTCTGGACGGGATAAAAAGAGTGCACCAAAGGGATGCACTCTTTTTATTTGGGGACAAACCGTTTAGGATTTATTCCTACAAAATTTGTCAGATAGGAGGCAAGGATTGAAGAAGCAATTAGAACTGCTTTGGGGACTTCAAAAAGTTGATCTTGAACTCAAGAGTATTAAGGAGGAAAAAGATCGGTATCCCAAAGAGATGAAAAAGTTGGATGAAAAACAGAAGATCGAGAAAGAGAAGATTCAGAAGGAGAAGGAAAAGATCGAATCCTTAGAGAAGACGCGGAGGCAGAGAGAGGGGCAGCTGAATTTGGAGCAAGAAAAAATCAAGAGGGCAGAAGGAAGGATGTCCGAAGTGAAGACCAACAAAGAGTATCAGGCCCTCCTTATCGAAATCGATGCTATCAAGGGAGCGAACAGCCGGATGGAAGAAGAGGTCCTCCAGGTTTTGGAGGAAATCGACGAACTCAAGAAGGATATCTCTAAAAGAGAAAAGGAAGTGGGGATGACCCTCGAAAAAATTGAGGTGGAGCGAAAAAAGCTTCAAGAAAAGATGGACCATGATGAGGGGGCCTGGAACGAAAAGATGGAACGAAGGGAGGTCCTTTCTAAACAGATCGAATCCAAACTGTTCAAACTCTATCATACCTTGAAGGAAAAAAGACAGGGGGTGGGTGTGGTCAGCGTCAAGAACGAGACCTGCCAGGGCTGTTTTGTAAATGTTCCCCCTCAAATGTTCATCGAGGTTCTAAAAAACAATGCCCTCATTCGGTGTCCCAACTGTAACCGAATTCTCTATTGGGATGGAGATCGAAGCAGGAAATGAAATCCTCGGGACCAGAAGATCGATTGGTCATTTATATTGATGGAGCCTCCAGGGGAAATCCGGGGAGTGCAGGGGCAGGGATTTGGATTACGAATGGAGAAGGGAAAAAAATTTCGGAGGTAAGCCGATATCTCGGCCACAAGACGAATAATCAGGCAGAATACTGGGCCCTTCTTTTAGGGCTGAGAGAAGCAAAGCGATTGGGGGGTAACACCCTCCAAATCTTCACGGATTCAGAATTGGTCGAAAGACAAATTAAAGGGGTCTATCGCGTGAAGGATTTGAATTTAAAGGCCCTCCACAAAACAGCGCTCCAGAATTTAAAAACATTTTCATTCTTTGAGATTGAATCCATTCCAAGGGAAGAGAATAAAGAAGCAGACCGTTTGGCGAATCAAGCGATCCAGAGGAGGATCGTAAAGGAAAAAGGAAGAGAGCTCAAAAAGACTACGATAAGCTCTCTTGATTAATCAGAGATTTCTTCAGTTTTCCAGAAATCTCAGGAAAGGAGGGGAGTCGAAGGGGAGCAGATGGTCGCTCCTCCTGATATCACGCGAAGCGGGAAATGAGGAGGAGAGGAAAGTCCGAGCTCCAAAGGGCAGGGTGGTCCGTAACACGGACTGCCCCTGTGAAGTAGGCGCAGCCGCCACTTCACGGGGGTAAGGAAAGTGCCACAGAAAACATACCGCCCTGTGGAGTAGGCGTAGCCGCCACTCCACAGGGTAAGGGTGAAAAGGCGAGGCAAGGGCTCACCAGTACCCTGAGCGATTGGGGTAGCTAGGTAAACCCCACCCGGAGCAAGACCAAATAGGTTCCGCTTCCTCCCTGTGGAGTGGCGGCTACGCCTACTCCACAGGGGAGATAAGAAAAGCCCATTCAAATTTGTCCCGAGGCAATAGCATCGGGACAAAGGCGGGACGGGTGAGGTCGCTTGAGACCCTGAGCAATCAGGGCCCTAGATAAATGGCCATCCTCCCGATTCCCACTGAAAAGCGGGATCGGGATGACAGAACTCGGCTTATGGTCCCCTTCGAAAATCCCCTTTTTTTACTTATACACTATGGCGATCAAAACCAATTTGAAACACAAGAGACGAAATCAATGGTTCATCGGAGGGATCGCCTTCCTTTTGATCTGGATTTTTCCTCTTTCAGCCTTTTGTCAAAAAGCCTCCATTAAGGATGTCAATGTGAAGGGGGCGAATGGGGTCTGGAAGGTCAGTTTCGATGTGGAGGACTGTTTTACGGAGAAGATGGAGGAGGCCATCCAGTCGGGGATACGGACGACCTTCACCTTTTATATTAATCTTTATCAGAAAAGAAGTTGGTGGAAGGATCGGAAAGTGGCCTCTCACGAGTTTCATCATACTGTCCAATACCATCCCATTCAAAAAGTCTATCAAGTGACACTAGAAGAAAACCGTTCCTCTCCGGTTGCTTCCAGTTTGGAGGAGGCCAAAAAGCTGATGTCTAAAGTGAAAGAGCTTGAAATTTGGTCTTCCTCTCTACTCGAACCCGGAATTCCTACTTACTTTCGAATCAAGGCCGAATTGGATCCAGTCAGGCTTCCTCTTCATTTAGAGTATCTCTTCTTTTTCGTCTCCTTATGGGATTTCGAAACCGATTGGCATATCGAACCTCTTCCGCCTTAAAAATCCCCCCTCGCCCCCCTTTACCCTCCGGGTCAGAGACCGCTCTGGGTCGGAGACTAAAGGGGGGTTGCCTGCCTGCCGGTAGGCAGGGGGGGATTAAAAAGGTTAATAGATGAAGAAAGCAATTTCCCCTGAAGCAAGAAAACGACGAAATGAGTTGATCATCATTGGGATCATCTCTATCCTCATCCTCATCTTTACAACCTTCGAGATGAAATTCCCCCAAATAGGAGGGAAAATCCCTGTCGCCAACAATATCATCATTTTCAGCCTGATCAACATCAACATTATCCTGATTCTCCTCCTGATCTTTTTGGTGATCCGGAATCTGGTAAAACTGATCTTTGAGCGAAAGCGGAAAGTCTTGGGAGCCAAGCTCAGAACCAAATTGGTGGTGGCTTTTGTCAGCCTTTCCCTCATTCCAACCATTCTCCTCTTTTTGGTAGCAGTGGGATTCATCACCAATAGTGTGGAACATTGGTTTAGCGCCCAGGTGGAGCAGTCCCTTCAAGGATCCTTAGAAGTGGCTCAGACCTATTATCGAGATTTTGCTAACAATACAGTTTCCACCGCTCAACAGATTAGTAAATTCCTCTCCAAACAAGGCCTTAACAAAGGATCAAGAGAAATGAGCCTGTTGAGAGAGCAACTGGAAGTTAGACGACAGGAACACCATCTCAGCACCCTTGGGATATTTTTGAAAGGAGAGGGGAATACGATTGGAGTAGAGGATCCCATGCTCAAACCTGTTTCTCTCCATCTTCCGAAGGATTTGTTGGAAGCAGGATTTTCAGGAAAAGAGGTTTCCAGAATCTTGTCGGTGGGAGAGGGAGAGATGATCACTGGCATTGCCCCCATTTTCAATCCTTCGGAAGGAGGGGAGGTGGTGGGAATCGTCGTGGCCTCGCATTTTATTCCTAAAAGTCTAACGGTCAAGATGCGTGAGATCTCACAGGCCTTTGTGGAATATAAACAATTGAAGATTTTGAAAAAGCCGATCAAGTTTAGCTACATGATGGCTCTGCTGATGGTCACCCTTCTCATCGTCTTCTCGGCCACGTGGTTTGGTTTCCATTTAGCTAAGGATATTACCGTTCCGATTAAAGATTTGGCAGAGGCCACCCATCGGATTGCCACGGGAGATCTCAATTTCCGAATTCAGATGAAAGCGGCAGATGAGATTGGGATGCTTGTCCAATCCTTCAATCAAATGACGGGAGATCTTCAGGTGAGCCGTTCTGAGTTGGAGCAACGGAAGAAGTACATGGAGATCGTCCTGAAAAATGTAGCCGCTGGAGTCATCTCCATCGATGAGAAAGGAAATGTGACGACCATCAACACTTCTGCGGAACAGATGTTAGAGTTCAAAGGGGAAGCCGTCCTGGAGAAAAAATTCTCCGAGGCATTGCCGAAGGAGTATGTGGAGCAGATTGAGCGATTATTGAATGAACTCAGATCTTCTGGAAAGGATTCTATTGAGAGACAGGTCATTGTGAACCTGGAGGGGAAATCCCTGTCCCTGTTGATCAATCTAACCACCTTGAGGGATGAGGAGGGAAAATCCCTCGGTTTCGTGGCTGTCTTCGATGACCTCACCCAGTTGATCAAAGCACAGAGGATGGCGGCTTGGAGAGAGGTGGCTCGGCGGATTGCTCATGAGATCAAAAATCCACTCACCCCTATTCAACTTTCTGCTCAACGGCTCAGGAAACGGTATTTGGAAAAACTTCAACCCGATGGGACGGTCTTTGATGAGTGCACCCGGACGATCGTGAAACAAGTTGAAGAATTGAAGGGAATGGTCAACGAATTTTCGAACTTTGCTCGTATGCCAGCCTCCCAACCTACTCCCAATCATCTCAATGAGATCATTCAGGAGACCCTGATTCTCTTCCAGGGGATTCAAAAACAAGTCCGTTTTGAATTTATTCCCAATGAGCTTCCTGTCCTTAAGATCGACCGGGATCAGATGAAACGGGTGATGATCAATTTGATCAAGAATAGTCTTGCTGCCATCGAAAATGAAGGAAAGATCAGAATCCAGACGAGTTACGATTCCAAGTTACAGATGGTTCGCCTTGAGGTGAGTGACGATGGTCGTGGGATCCCTGACGAAGACAAAGGGAGACTTTTCGAACCTTATTTTTCGACCAGAAAAAGTGGAACGGGGTTAGGACTGACCATCATCAACGCCATCATCTCTGATCACAACGGATATATCCGGGTGCGGGACAACAAACCCAAAGGAACCACCTTCCTCATTGAACTCCCCGTCCGCATTTAAAAGAACGCAGAGCGCATAGCGCATGGGGCATGGCGTAAGAATCCACCAGCAAATTGACCCCCTTTTTCCTTTCACTCGATGGGAGGAGAGCAGTTAGAGTAAAGGAATCCTTTGATTTAAATCTATTTTTCCGCTAAAATAGATATAGATAGCCAAGAAGGTGATTTTCCTATAAACCTAATTAGTTGACTTTATTATCGCTATGCTCTATGCGTGGTTTTGATCGATGGGCGAAAAGTTGATTTGTCAGAACAAGAAGGCATTTCATAACTACTTTATCGAAGAGACGTACCATGCCGGGATCTCCCTGCTTGGGTCTGAGGTCAAATCCCTACGGGAAGGAAAGGTCAACCTGGGGGATAGTTACGGCGATATCAAAAGGAGCGAGGTCTTCCTGGTCGATGCTCATATCAGCCCTTATGCCCAGGCTAACAGATTGAATCACGACCCTTTGAGGAAGAGGAGACTCCTCCTTCACAAAAAGGAGATCAAACGCCTCATTGGCAAAGTGGAGCAGAGGGGATATACGCTGATTCCGGTCAAGCTTTACTTTGTCAATGGAAAGGTTAAGGTGGATCTCGCTCTCGCAAAGGGAAAGAAGCTCTTCGATAAGAGGGAGACCCTCAAGAAGAAAACCATGGAACGTGAAATGGAAAGGGGGCGAAAAGGGTTCGACGGGGATCGTTGACGTCAGGGCTGCATACCGAGGTCCCATTGGCTCGTAAAACAAATGGGAATAAACATAATCGCAACCAACTACGATTATGCCCTGGCTGCCTAAGCGCAGCTAGGCGTCCCCCCTGTTCTTTCCTGTAGGGCAGGACGGGATGTCAGAAAAACAGGATAGTCTCTCCCCGACGCTTATAGGGTGAGGGGCGAATCTCCATAAGATAGTCCTTCTGAGATCCTGCCTGTGGGAGTTTGGAAGGGCGAATTTAAAACACAGGCTATGTATGTAGATGTTCTGTCGGAAGGTTTCCGGACGCGGGTTCGATTCCCGCCGCCTCCACCAATTTGAAAAAGAAAAGCCCTTGTTTTTAAAGGGCTTTTTATTTTTGATCTCCCTGAAATTACGTTCTCCAAACGTTCTCTGGACCCATGAGGGACAAGCTCATGGCTGGACTTTCCAGTGACCTCCACGACGGGGGCCGACTCTGCGCAGAAAACCTCCAATCTGGAGCTTCCGCAGTTGATCCGCCGTTTTCCTCGTTGAAATCCCAATCTCGGATGCAATCCGTTTCGCGGAAATTCTTGGATCAAGCTGAATGAGATTGAGAATTTCCTGCTGTCTTGCAGAAAGCCTTTTACCGACCCTTTCACCGACCCTTTTACCGACCTTTTCAACGACCCCCTCAAGGGGGATGGGGTGTTTTTTCAGAAGGCGAACAACAAATGAACCGGCCTGAATCGAGAACTTCACCTTAATGTCAGATCCTTCACAGGCACGAATGATCCGCAAAGTACCCGTTCCCCAATGCTCAATCAGTCGCGCCCGATAAAATGCATGGGCCAACCGGGGATTAGTCCTTCACAGCTTTCCGATCGATGTCCCTTTCCGTGAATCTGTCGCAGGGAAGCGCATCCCATGTCCGGCCAGTGGTCATTTTTGTGAGGCGATAAGAAAAGGAACTCACCGACCGCGCCTTGAAGCTGGCTGAGGTCGGCAAGCCAAAATCAAATTGGGAGTTGCAGGGATTACTAGACGCAACGGCTTTCGTTATTGGCCTTCTGATGGGAAGATAGTCTTCTCTCCTCTTCTGTCCGCCTTACCGCGTCGAATGGGCAGCCTTGGCGAGCACCTCGGTCGCCCATTGGTTCAGGCTTTTGCCCGATGCTCGGGCCATCACAAGGGCCTTGGTATGGATCTCCGGTGCGATGCGAAGCATGAGTTTCCCCGATGCCGGTTTTTCCGGCTTGCGGCACATGGCTTTGCAGTCGGCAAGATAGTGATTTATGGCAGCTGCGAAACTCTCTTTGAGGGCTGCGACTGTCGTGCCATGAAAACTGATGCCGTCTTCAATTCCCAAAACCCGTCCCACAAAGATGTTGTCACGCGGATCGAACTCGACGCGGGCTTTGTAGCCTTTGTATGTCATCACATTCATCATGGTCTAACCTCCAGTTTATCGAACCACTCCCGCAGTTCTTCAATCTGATACTTTTTCGACTCTTTCCCCGGGTGGGGGCGATGTAAATACTTACGGCTGCGTTTCAGCTCAAAGACAACCCGTGATCCCTCCCCTTCGCGGACTTCTCCGCCCAGGGCGCGAATCAGCCCCTCGATGTCTGAAAAGACGATACCTCCGCGGGTCGGCGTCGAGAAGATGGCTTCGAGTGTCCGGCGATGTTTTGCCTTCATTGATTATTATGATAGCACAAAATGCTATCACATAGCAATAATCAGACTCTCCGTGGGGCGGCCCAGGAATACTGAATGTAAAATTCAGCCTCAAAATTCCACATTCCGCAATCCGCCATTGATAATGTGCTTCCCCAAAAGCATGCCCTGAGCTTGCCGAACGGGCATGCCCTGAGCTTGTCTGACGGGTGACGCCCAGCGATTGCTCCGGATTGATGATCAACGGTAATTTCAAATTCCAGGTTTCATCTTTCGGATTCAGAAATCCGCAATCCGCATTCCGGGATCCGCAATTGGTTTGGATTACTTTAAAGACCAGCCGAGCAATTGATCGAAATAAGGAAATCGGATTCTCTTCCTGACAATAAAATCCGACACCAAGGGGGGGCGACCTTTCGTTTCCGCTCCTTTATGGTTGCTGCTCACTGATCATTGATTACTGCTTACTACTTCCTGCCTTCAGTCTCAGTTCGTCTCCCGATCTCCCCATCCGCTCTTCCTACTGCCTCCTGTTTACCCGCCGAAGCTTCTTGACCTCCGTAGCCTCGGCGTAGGAGGTTAGCGCAGGAGGGCCTTCTAACTCTCCCGCGAGTGGAACCATTTGAAAATTGCTATAGGAGATCCAGGAGATACGATCCCGTCCAGGCGACGAAAGCTCGACTGGTGGTCATCGCGTATCTCTGATAGTATTGGATCGGGAGGTTTCTTAGTTATTGAAAAGGATCAGTAGATATTGGCCGTCGAGCGCTCCCAACAAGGCAATTTGCTTTCCGGTCTTCAAGGGGGCAGAGCATATTATTCTGCTCAAGAGGGGCCACTCTTAACTGTACCTGACTTCCTGGTCTATTCGAGCAGGTCTTCCATCGGCGTCTCTTTCGGAGCGAATCTGATTCCATCGATGTCCCCCTGTCGGTAATGCATCCGCAGGATCCTGAGTTCGAGTTCTTTGAAGTGGTTTGAGACCAGGCACGGGAAGAGTGAATAGAACGCGTCCGCCGGAATGGAAAGGGTCCCGAACAATCGTCCCTGCTCCGTCCACACGCCGCCGACGGCCTCTGGATCATCCCGCCAGTCTGTTCTTGGAACGTGTGTCGGGTGAACCCATAGCTCGACGTGTTGACCGGTTCTCTTTCTTCCCTTACGAGGCTTGTGGTGATATCGGACGGTTGCAAAAACCTGTAGATGATCCCATTCGTCGTACGCTTCTTCCTCATCTTGGAGTCCTTTGATCGGCCGGAAACGGTTGACCCCGAATCGAAATGTACGCTGCCAGCCGTCGATGGTGCAATAAAGGTATTCCGGGAATTCCTTCGGCGAGGTCTTCCTCCGGGTTCGGTTCTTATCTGCTGTCTTGTCTTCCGAACTGGAGGGGCTATTGGACGTCTCAGGTACCCTGGTGGAATTTGCGGGGCTGGTTCCACCTTTCCCGTTGGTGGCCTTATCGGGTGCAGCGCCTGTTCTTACCGGTCCCCGACGGGTGGTTTGGATAGCCGGATTCTCATAAGTTAGCGGCAGTGGCAGACGCAGGAGTGCCTTCTGTCCGGCTCGGATTCTGGCCCAGTATCCGCGTGGCGGAAGGGGCACAGCGAGTTTCCGACAGGCCTTTGCTAAGGCGACGTTGGAAACGCGGTAGCGCTTGGCGACGACCAGCACAGGCTCCTTCCAGACCTCTTCGTAGAGTTTCTCACGTTCATAGATTTCAGTGCGCTCGTTCATAGCTTGTCTCCGATCTCGAGATATTTGAAATTATCAGGACATCAATCTGGGGAATATCCGTTGGTTGTGTTTTGGTGAAAATATATAAGTACGACAGCGGTATTTCAAGACAAAGGTGACAAGGTGAGGGCCGTCTTGGAAAGTCGAATCTTCCTTATGGGTCACATCAACACTTCAACCCGCTCTATCTTATAGAGGGGTCAACATCTCATCCTTCTCGTTACATTTTGTGAGGGCAAGGGCACAGCGCCGGTGAGCTTGGTAGGCGAGATCCCAGAGGACATTGTGAGCATCCTGCCCTGGAAGTCAGAAGATCAAGGAGATACTTCCGTCAAGATAAATATATTGCGTGTGTCATATTTAAGAGAATACCGTAATTATAGCACGCTTAATATATCACAAAGAATTCGCTGCAACTAAGCAAAATCAAAAGGCTTAGGGACAGACCGCCAAGGCCGAGACCCATTCTAAGCATTCTGTTGAACCCGCCTCTCTTTTGATTCCGTACCCGTCTTAACATTAAGAAATTAATAATATTTTTAGATAGAATTGGTTCAAGAATTCCTCAAATTAAGGGCCCAAACACAAGATTCTTGCATTCCCAAGCTGAATAATGTAAAGTTTTCTTGACATTTTCACAAAAAGGGTATAAGTTTCCTAAAAAGAGGAGGTGAACTGCATGAGTTGGGATGGAGCTAAATTAAAAATCCTTGCCCACGAAAGAGGAGTTACTTTAATTAAATTGGCTGATCTCCTAAATGTATCCAGGCAGACCGTAAATGACTGGATAAAGGGACAGGTTCCTAAAGGATCTCATTTAATTCGGCTCAGCACCACGTTAGACATTAATCCTGGCTACTTTTTTCCCAATGAAGTGTCTGAAGAAATATCAGTGCCTCTGCATAGAAAGAGAGGAGTTGCAAAGGTTACGCCTGCCATGGAACAAGATTCAAGGGACATGGCAAGAGAATATGAAAATCTATTTAGGTTTGCCCCTCCTCCTGGACTTGTCCCTATTCTAAGAATCAATAGGAGAGATCCAAAAAGTGCAGTCGAAATGGCCGGTCAGCTTAGGGGGCTTGCCAAGACAGAAGCTGACAAACCAATGGATTATAGGCATTGTTTTGACCTCTTAGCGAACCTTAAGATCGTCATCATATTTCGTAACTTTCCCGATAGCGTAAAGGGTTATGCTTTTTGCTGCAAAATTCATAATCATAGGGTGGTATTTGTGGACAACGATACAAATGTCCTGGATCTTATCTTCCCTCTTCTCCATGAGACAATCCATGCGATTCGGGATGAAAGGGGTATCAATTCTTATGATCAAGAGGAGGAAGATTTTTGTGACTCTGTAGCGGGCGATGTTCAATTTCCACTTGAATATGTCGAGATCGTCCACAAGGCTATTGAGGGGAGACCAAACTCTCACCAAATTAATCTTCTCAAAGAATTTTCAGCAGCAAACGGCCATTCAGTTTTTGGAATTGCTGAACAGTTAAAGAAACTATTCCCACCTTTTGACCTGAATGTGGCTGGTGCCAATGCAAATCTTAAGAAAGAGTTCCCGTCTGTCGGAGAAATTTTGTTCGAAGACCAGGACCCCAAGTGCTACATCAAGAATCTTCAAAGTCTAACTCCGATTTTCTTCGAGATTGTTTCAAATCAAATTAACAATGTCACAACGAGAAAGATGGCAGAATGGCTTTCCTTGGAAAACAGTCTTGATGGAAGAGAAGTGCTTGATGAATGGAAAAGGATGATTCATTGCAGTTGATGCTAAATGGATACCTTATGCGATACCTCAAGTATATTAATGCTAATCCGTATAGTTCCAGGAATGTTTACTGGGGACCAGTTCCAATGTCGCACAATCCATCAGGTGCGTGATGAGATTTTTAGAACTACAAAATTTTCCCAAAAGTATCCATGGAGAAACCAGTATAAAGATAAAATCCGTTGTTTGCCAAACAGCTTTGCCACTGATGAACGTCTTAAACGATATTTTGATGCGATCCATTATCTTATCCGCAACGTTGCGATAAACGAAAAGACGGGACACCCATTTGATTTAAGTTTTGTCGATAAAATATTTCTCTCTTATGCCCTGGCAAACGGCTACAGAATGACAACTGGGGATCAAAACTTAGTGGATTTCGCTTTAAAGGAATTCAAAGAGGAATTTAAGGGTAACATATCTCCCCTGGGAATGCTTAATAGGTGGATAGAGAAAAGATTAATAACGTGGAGCGATGAAGTTCACAGTTACCTTGCTGATTGGAAAATAAATAATGAGGATCCACAACCTGATAGACAAATAAGGAAATTCAAAAAACTTACCCATCGGAATTATCCTGGCAGTTAAGAAAAAAGGAAAGTTTTTATGGGCAGTGGGTAAAATGGACCCCATCTTTTCTATAGAATGGGGGTTTTTTTTGTTTGATTTTTTGCGAGGGGTTCCTCAAAGTGCTTCGGGCAGTTCCGATAAGGCTGGAAAAAAGGAGTGACCCTTGTGTGAAATGTGGAAAGGAATTGTGAGGATTTCCACAGAGGCAAAGATGACCCTCTCCTTCAAAGGGGATATTTCTCCTCAGTTTATATCCCCATCTCCGTTTCTACCCATCTCCCCATCCGCTCTTCCTACTGCCTCGTGCCTTCTAACTCTCCCGTGAGTGAAACCATTTGGAAATTGCTATAAAATTGAATTTTTGATATAAATAGGTCAACTTCCGGGGGGTGAAACAGACGCAAGAGAATTCAAGATCGGGATCGAAAAATAACTTCGCAAAGACAAGCTTTTCAGGGACGTGATTGAGAGGTAGAAGGAAGGCTCAATCAAGAAAGGAAAATGAAAATATATTATGACTTATTCAACTCAGTCAACAACGTTCCCTCTCCCCGCATTCTCACTTTATCGAGTAAAAACACATATAATCTTAGCCTTGATCGTTTTGAAGTACATCTCTGATGCTTTCGAGGAACAAAGGAGCGCTGTGTACACGCTACCTATTCATGAGCTAAAAAAGGGGGTAAAATTGGGTGACACTTTTGGTTGTTGTGGACCT
>PEUO01000231.1 GCA_002780715.1 Deltaproteobacteria bacterium CG03_land_8_20_14_0_80_45_14 | reverse complement strand
GAATCTCGCTGTATTTTCACCGAGAATTGCTGGATCAATGGTAAATGGTCAATGAAAAATGTAAATCGGAAAGCGGGGAAAGAAGAAGATGGAAAGGGTTAGGAACTACATTAATGGGAAATGGGTGGATTCTAAATCTGGGGAAACTTTTCTCAACTTGTCTATTGGAGGAGCTGTCTGGGGTGGTTTTGTAACGAGTGGTCGGCTTCAGAAGGCCCAGATAGATAAATAAGAACATGGAATGATGGAATGTTGGGACAATGGAAGGATGGAATGGTGGAGAAACAAAAGGTTAAGGCTGAGGTTAAAGAATGTCATTCTGAATCCTTCGCTGCTGTCATTCTGAAGTAGCGAAGCGACTGAAGAATCTCGTTCAAGGCAGACTCCGTGAAGAATCCCCGCCTGCCATAGCTGTGCGGCGGGCAGGTCAGAGATCCTTCCCCCGTACAAGATACGGGGTCAGGATGACACCCCAACCTAAATCTCAAGCTGATGGTTTTTAAGTTCAATATTCCATTATTCCAATGTTCCAGTATTCCAACAAATTATTGATTCTTCTTTGGAGTTGTGGTAATGAAAATTCAAACTAGATGTTTTTAATAGGAGACCTCATGGAGAAAAAAGTCCTCATTGTGGATGATGGGGAAAGGGTGGTCCAATCAATTGCGGGTGTTCTAGAGGACGAAGGCTTCCAAGTCGCCAAGGCAAGGAGCGGAGAAGAGGCGATTAAAGTTTTCCAGCAGGGGGAACCGGATATCACCCTCCTCGATATCTGGATGCCAGGGATGGATGGCATTGAGGTATTAAAACGGCTCAAATGGATCGCTCCGGATTGCCAAGTGATTATGATCTCCGGTCATGCGACGATCTCAACCGCCATGACCGCTGTAAAATTGGGCGCGTTTGACTTTATTGAAAAGCCTCTTTCTCTTGATGTTCTCCTCATGACCATTCATCGAGCCCTCGATCATCAGAAGGAGTTGATCACTGTCCAGCGATCGGGAGAAATTGTCACAGAGGGACCTTTCCAAGATAAGAAGATTTTTGCAAAGGAGATGGCCGGAGAACTCATCGGACCTCCCCTTGTCTCCATCCGGGAAGCCATCCCTTTAACCAGAGAGGCCTCCAAAAGAAAAGGAACCTCTTTATTTCCCCAGCATACCCTTAAGCAGAGCATGGTGCTTTATGGAACAGGGCTTCATTCTGGAAAGAAGACAGGCCTTCTCCTCCAGCCCCTTCCTCCTCGTAGTGGAATCCTTTTTGGAAATATCTCCTCAGATGAGTTCGTCCCTGCACATCTCGACTATGTTCAAACCACCGAATTTGCCACCTCCCTCAAAAAGGGGAGAGCGATTGCCCAAACAGTCGAGCATCTCATGGCGGTGTTACATGCCTATCGTATCACCAACCTGATGGTGAAGATGATTGAAGAGATTCCGATCATGGACGGTTCGGCCCTGGAGTTTTGTAAAATCGTGGAAGAGGCCGGCGTGGAGGAGCAGGAGGAGAGGATGGATGAACTGATCATCGATCGGAGGCTGGAGATCGTTCACAAGAATAAATCTCTGATCATCGAGCCTGCGGAAATCTTTTCCATCCACTTCTTTTTAGACTACCCGGCCCCCATCGGGCAGCAGACCTTTGATTTTACGCTGGAGAGCGAAGAGGCCTTTAGGGATCAGATTGCCCCGGCGAGAACATTTGGCTTTCTCAAAGATATAGAGATGCTTGAAAGGATGGGGATGGGAGGAGGAGGCCGCCTTCATAACTTTATCCTCCTTGACGATGGGAAGATTGTTAACACCGAGCTTCGATTCCCGGATGAATTTGTTCGGCATAAAATTCTCGACTTGATTGGTGATTTCTATCTCCTCAATCGTCCGGTTCGAGGGAAAGTGACCGCCCATTTGACCGGCCACACGGAGAACATCATCCTCCTGAAGAAGATTCAGGAAGCGACAAGAGAAAGGGAGCGCTGAAGGATCACCCTATTCTTTGGAGGGACAAATGGCACAAGAAGAATACCGACCCCCAATCAAAGAATTTTTAGACATGCTGGTAAACCTGCTGGCCGAGAAGTATTTCGAGCGGATGGACGACCGGATGAAAAAGATTCCCGAACTCCGGAGATTGATTACTGCCAAAGAGGCGAGCCAATACTTAAGCCTTTCAACAGATACCGTCTACCGGATGGCCTCGCTGAAAAAAATTCCTTACCTCAAAATCGGGGATCGGGTCCTTTTCGATGTGAAAGCTCTCGACCACTGGATCGAGAAGCATATGATCCGAGAGAAGGAGTGGAAAAAGGAAGAATTGAAGCCGGGGATCGAGAAGGAGAAATCCAATACAAAATCTTCTAAAGAATCTGACCTCCTGGGCTTCCTGAAGAAAAAAGGAAAGGATTAGAAAGACCGGATTGATCTGATGAAATTGTGTTAACCTGCTCGCACCTTCACTAACCCCAATTCTTTTAATTTTTCTGGAGTGGGAATACCGTCTTCAGACCAACCGCGATATTCATAATATTCGCTGAGCATCTGACCAAAGGGCGGAAGATTGGGCGTCAATCCCTTTCCCACGCGCTTGAGGGTAAGGAAACGGAAAGGCAAGAAGTCATCTTTTCGGCTGATCCCCAATCTTACATTATATAATCGCTTCAAATTGAAGATCCGCTCCCCGGTCTTCGCAAAATTATCGATCGTCATCTCTTTGCCTGTTACATGATAATACCACTTCACGATATCGGTGATCGTGACTCCTCCGAAGAGGATGAACTTACAGAGTTTTAGAGAATCCATTATTCCCATGAGGTTTTGGGTCTTGGCAGTGAGGATTCCTTTGCCCTCGACCTGAAAACGATCCAAGGGTTCTGGAATCCCAATTTCTGGCGCTTTTAAAACTCTTTCGAAGGTGTGGCTGAGTCCAGCCAGATGACAGGCTCCTCTGGATGAAGTTGCAAAGCCCACCCCCCCTGCGTTATATCCTCTTGGGTCATGGGCAGGCATTTCCAATCCTTTGATGTGCATGGCAAACTCCAAAGAATTTTTCCCTATTTCTTCTGAAGCTTTCTTGATCCCTTTGCCCAAAAGTTCCCCCAGCCCTTTCTTCTGAGCAATCATTTTAATCATTTCAATCAATGCCTCGACACTCCCCCACCGGAGTTCAATCCCACTTGTATCCTCTCTGTCGATCAAACCTTTTTC
The DNA here is from genome assembly GCA_002780715.1 of Deltaproteobacteria bacterium CG03_land_8_20_14_0_80_45_14. Classification (GTDB taxonomy): domain Bacteria; phylum Desulfobacterota; class BSN033; order BSN033; family UBA1163; genus UBA1163. Next base: position 991 of record PEUO01000231.1, on the reverse strand, counting down.
ATAAGCCTCCATGGCAAAGGCTACAACCCCACCGGTGGAGATCGTATCGAGACCAAAACGGTTGCAGAGTTCATTGGCAAAACAGAGGGCTTCCAGGTTGTCAATCAGGCAGTTGCTTCCAAGCAAAGCAAGAGTTTCATATTCCGGGCCTGCGCCGTCCACACCTGCATAGGGACCCTTCTCCACTTTGACCTTTCTCCCACATCCCAGTATGCAGGCATCACAAAAATACCGACCTTTTAATAAAGTTTCGGTTATCGTGAAGCCATTGATCTTTTCTGCGGATTCCTCCCAGCGACCCACAAATTTCCAGTTCTGAAGAGGAAGGGTACCCATGGCCTCAAAGGTAGAAAGCGCACCTGCTGTCCCGTAATTTTTGAAGTTCTCTGCATTCTGATTGATCCGTTGGCTAAATTCTTTTGGAAGTTGCCTGACACGTTCTGGATCATAGACAGAAACATTTCCAGTTCCGTAAACGACGATGGCCTTCAGATTTTTTGAACCCATCACTGCTCCCATTCCACAACGACCTGCTGCCCGGGCATCCTTACCATCTGTCATAATGGAAGAGATGAAGACCTGATGTTCTCCAGCCTGACCGATCGTGCTCACCACTGCCTTTTCGTGCGTCTCGCTTTTCAGCAAGGGATCGATTTCATAGGTGTCCTTCCCCCAGAGATGGGAGGCATCACGGATTTCCCACTTTCCATCATGAACCCAGAGATAGACAGGGTTCCCAGCTTTTCCTGTGATGATGATCCCATCGAATCCAGATTTCTTGAGGGTTGCGCCCCAGCTACCTCCGACATCAGATTCTCCAAAGATGCCCGTCAGAGGAGATCTTGAGACCACAGCGTGCCTTCCGGAGAGGGGAACAGAAGTTCCTGTGAAAGGTCCGGTCATAAAAATCAAAGGATTATCAGGACCCAATGGGTTCGTCCTTTCGTCTGTCATCTCATATAAAAATTTAGTTCCCAAACCGCTTCCCCCG
>PEUO01000080.1 GCA_002780715.1 Deltaproteobacteria bacterium CG03_land_8_20_14_0_80_45_14 | reverse complement strand
TCAGAGGTGTCAGGCAAAGGTTACGGTTACGAAGCCCGTTTCGTTTAGTGTCCAACGGTTACGTGAACTTTTTGAGCCGAACAACGTTACCGAATGACGATACGGGCATCGTTACCCTTGCCGTAACCCGAAGACTTCATTTTCTACATAAACGAGGCAGGTGATGGTATCGGCGCTTGAGAGAATAAGTAATAAGCTAAATAAATGGTTCACCTGGATTGGTGGGATTGCCCTTCTGACATTGACAGGCATTGCCTGCGCTAATATGCTGATGCGACCAATTGGGTCCCCTCTTAAAGGCGCTTACGAGTTGGTGGGATTCTTTGGAGCTCTCGTGGTCGCCTTGCCTTTGGGTTATGCCCAGATTAACCACAGTCATATCTCAGTAGATATCTTAGCGACTCGATATTCAAAACGGACTAAAAGAATAATGGATAGCATTAGTTCTGTTGTATGTATGGCTTTCTTCATTTTGGTGGCATGGCAGAGCGCTGATTATGCCACCGCCATCTGGAAAAGAGGTGAGACATCAGAAACATTAAGGATCATCTATTATCCCTTTGTTTATTTGGTCGCCTTCTGTTGCCTTCTTCTCTCCTTTGTTCTATTGATCGACTTCTTAAAATCCCTTGTTCCCAGCAAAGGAGAGAGATAGATAGATGATTGGGATTATCGGTATTCTCATTCTTCTCGCTGTGATGATCGTCCTTCAGATGCCCGTTGGTTTTTCAATGGCAGTGGTGGGTTTTTGTGGATTATGGTATGTGACAGGCCTTGACTCAGCTCTTTCCATGATTGGGACCGAGACATGGTCTAATTTCTCTTCCTATGGTCTCACGGTGATTCCTCTCTTTATCCTCATGGGAACCATCTGTTTCCATTCCGGGGTGAATAAGAACCTTTATGATACCGCCTATAAGTGGTTTGGCCGGACCCGAGGGGGCATCGCCATGGCGACCGTCATGGCCTGCGCAGGGTTTGCGGCCATCTGTGGTTCCAATAACGCTACGGCGGCGACCATGACGACTGTTGCTCTTCCGGAGATGAAAAAATATAACTATAATAAGGCGCTTTCTGCTGGCTCCATTGCATGTGGCTCGACGCTGGGAGTAGTCATTCCTCCGAGTGTGGTGCTTATCATCTATGGTATACAGACTGGACAATCGATTGGCAAACTTTTCTGGGGTTCGACCCTCCCAGGAATCCTGATGACTATCCTCTTCTCTCTTACAATCTATCTCCTTTGTGTAAAACATCCGGAGTGGGGTCCAGGAGGTCCGAAAGTAACTCTAATAGAAAAGATCAAGGCTATTCCTGGGGCGACTGAGATGATCATTTTATTTGGCTTAGTGATGGGGGGTCTTTACACAGGCGCCTATACTCCCACGGAAGCAGGGGCAGCCGGCGCCTTCTTCGCATTGGTGATCGCTGGCGCTGTAAGAAGGAAGCTCACATGGAAAGGGTTTGTTACTGCGATTGTGGATGCATTGAAAGTGACATGCATGGTGATTGTCATCGTTTGGGGCGCTGTCATTTTCGGCCGATTCCTCACGATCAGCCGGCTTCCATTTGTGGCCGTCGATTTTGTTTCAACGCTTAAGGTGCCTCCTTATATGATTATGATCTTCATCTTGATCATTTACGCAATTGCGGGGATGGTGATGGATGCCCTCGGCTTCCTGTTGATCTCCATCCCCATCTTCTTCCCTATGGCGATACAATTGGGTTATGATCCGATCTGGTTTGGTTGTATTCTTACGGTCGTCACCACCATGGGAGCGGTTACCCCCCCTGTGGGGATATGCGCCTATGTCGTCTCGGGAATGGCTGAAGATATCCCTCTTTCAACCGTTTTTAAGGGAGTTCTATGGTTTATTCCAGCATATGCAGTTACTATGGCAATAGTGATAATCTTTCCACAAATCTCGCTCTTTCTACCGAGTCTGGTGAGGTGATCTGGAGGTTTCTATGAAAAAGTTTGATTACTTCAAACCAAAAACCCTCGAGGAAGCTCTTGCCCTTTTTGCCAAATACGGCGAGAAAGCAAAATTGATTGCGGGTGGGACGGATGTCATCGTCATGATTAAACAAAAGACGATTTCTCCTGATGTGCTCATCTCCCTACAAGGGATTCCAGGTCTAAATGAAATTAAATGCAATGGATCCCTAACCATAGGTCCGATGGTCACTCACCGGGCGATCGAGAAGTCTGAGGCGATCAGAAAGCACTTCTCCGCTTTAACCGATGCCGCTGATTTCCTTGGCTCCATTCAGATCAGGAATGTGGCAACCATCGGTGGCAATATTTGTACGGCTGCCCCTTCCGCAGATACAGCCACTCCCCTTTTGGTTCTCGGGACTCAGGTCAGGATCAAAAGCCTTAAAGAAGAGAGAACAATTCCTATTGAGGAATTTTTTAAAGGCCCAGGGAAAACCGTATTGAAGGCAAGTGAAATGGTCAAAGAACTACTTATTCCCAAATTATTACCTAATACTGGATCGGCTTACTATAAACTTCAGAGACGACTTGCCTTAGACCTTCCCATCTTAGGAGTCTCTGTTCTTATTTCTTTGGACAAAAACAAAGTCGCCTGTTCGGATATGCTTTGTACAGCCTCACCTATTTCATCTATTCTTCATAAGATGGAGGAAGATCAAATCGTTTGTAAAGAAGTGAGGATTGCCTTAGGGGTCGCAGCGCCGACGCCATTGCGGGCAGTGAAAGCAGAAGCTCTTTTAAGGGGTAAAAAACTGAGCGATGAACTTTTGGAGGAAGTAGCGGCAACGGCCTCCAAAGAAGCTCAGCCCAGGGACAGCATCCGAGGCGAAGCCTGGTACCGCAGAGACATGATCAAGGTTTTGGTAAAACGGATGGCGATGAAATCGATTGAGAGAGTGATCCAGCCTGAAGAGACGATCTTTCCTGAAAGGCTTTGGTAGCCCTCGATAGAGGCTGGAGGATCGTCTCGCAAGGTGAGACTTGAGGGAAGAGGCCGAACAAAGCTGATCGAGGTTAGAGGAGCATCCCGCAAGGCGGGATTCGAGGAGTGCCTTACGGCTTGAGGCAAAAGATCTTACCTCTAACCTCAAGCGCAGCGGTCCTCAAGCGCAGCGATCTTGGAAGGAGAATTTCATGAACAAACGTATACTTAGTTTCACATTGAACGGGGAACCAGTAGAAGTGGAGATCGAACCCCATCTCACCTTACTACAGGTCTTGAGGGATAAACTGGAGCTTACGGGGACCAAGGAGGGGTGCGGCATGGGCGAATGCGGCGCCTGTACAGTTCTTTTAGACGGAAAAACGGTTAATTCCTGCATCTTTCCTGCCATGGAGGTGGATAGAAAGAGCGTTACCACCATTGAGGGTTTGACCGATGCCCAGGGCAATCTTCATCCCATCCAGAAGGCTTTCGTCGAGTATGGAGCCATCCAATGTGGTTTCTGTACACCGGGGATGGTGCTCTCTGCCAAAGCCATCCTGGATGAAAATCCAAAACCAACAGAGGAAGAGATTCGAAGCGGAATCGCAGGGAATTTGTGCCGTTGCACGGGTTATCTCCAGATTGTCCAAGCGATCAAAGCAGCAAGTGGACAACAATGAGTTTATTGGGTTTCTTGGGTCCATTGGGTTAACTCAATAAACCCAACAAACTGTGTAAACCCAATGAACTAAATAGGGGAGGCAGTCATGGAAGAGTTTATCAACATTGGAAAACGAATCCCCAAGTTGGATGCAGAGGAAAAAGTTACAGGCAAGGCGGTCTATATTCACGACCTGAAGGTCCCAGGGATGCTTTATGGGAAAATCCTCTATAGCCCTCATCCCCATGCAAAGATCAAAAGCATCGATACCTCTAAAGCAGAGAAACTTCCTGGGGTGAAGGCTGTTTTAACGGGCTATAACATTCCTCCCATTAAATTTGGTTTTTATAAAGACAATGTTCCTCTTAAAGCCAATAAAGTTTGCTCTTTACGGGACGAGGTCGCTGCTGTAGCTGCCACAGACCTCGATATTGCTGAAGAGGCTCTTAATCTCATCAAGGTCGATTATGAAATCCTTCCAGCCATATTCGACCCAGAAGAGGCCATGAAGGAAGGAGCGCCTCTCATCCATGAGGAACATGTTGGCGGCAAGGAAAAGAAGCCGACCAATGTCCTCAACCTTCCATGGAGACTCATTGCAGGAGATGTGGAGGAGGCAAGAAAAAACTCTGCTTATGTGGCTGATGATCGTTTCAAAGTCACATGGGTTACTCATTGTTGCATGGGAACGAGTGGATGTGTAGCTCAGTTCGATTTGAAAAATAATCTCACTGTATACAGTATCACCCAGATTCCTTCTTT
>PEUO01000119.1 GCA_002780715.1 Deltaproteobacteria bacterium CG03_land_8_20_14_0_80_45_14 | reverse complement strand
ACGCGGCAGTGACGACCACGGTCTTCATCTCATCCCTCGATGCGATTACGGCCGCCTTTTTTTGCCCGGTAGAGAGCATTATCTGCCTCACGAATTAAATCGGTGAGGGTAGAGATGGGAGAGGAAAATGTAGCGACTCCCACGCTCACGGTTAAATCTTTATTGGGTTGGGCGCTCTCGTTGGGAAAACGAGCGTCAGCCACATTGCTTCTCACCCTCTCCGCAATCTCTAAAGCCTTTTCCCTTCCTGCATTGATTAAGATCGCCGAAAACTCTTCTCCTCCATAACGGGCGACGATATCGGTTTGCCGGACCCCCCGCTGGATAAGAAAGGCAATGGCCTTCAACGCCTGATCTCCAGTCAGATGGCCATTGGTGTCGTTGTAATTTTTAAAATAGTCGATATCGATCATGAGTAGGGAGAGAGAGGTGGGATAGCGTTTTTGGCGATCCACTTCCAGAGTCAGTTGTTCGATAAAAAAACGGTGGTTATAGATTCCGGTGAGATCGTCGGTATAAGAGAGAAGCACCGCTTCCTCTTTCATTACCTCGATCTCCTTCAATTTCTCCTTATAAAGGTCTCTGATCACCTGGAGTTCCCGGGCGTATAGATCTCTTTCTCGATTCTTTTCGGCGAGCTCCTTCTTCGCCCTTTCAAACTCCTCTTCAATCTCGATCCTCTCTCTCAAATCTTTCAATATAATGAAAAAGGCATCCTCCGTGAGGGTCCCGAAGAACTCGACAGGAATCCGTTCTCCTAACCGACTGGTAATCTGTGTCCTGAAACGAACCTCATTCCCTTGTCTCATCTCCTCAAACCCTTCTCGAATCCTGTTGAGATCTTCGAGAGGGACGACATCCATAAAGACTCTCTGCTGAAGTTCTTCCGGAGGATACCCCAATATTTCCATTCCTTTTGGGTTCACCTTTAGAAAATCTCCTTTTCGGTCAAGGATGAAAAATGGCTCTGGGATGACTTTGAGGATTGATCTCTGGAGACGAATTTCCTTCTCCAACGCCTCCACCTTTGTTCGAATTTCTTTTAGCGAAAGAGATGGCATATCTTTATCCAAAAAACCCCATAGAGCTCGGAGCAAAGCCCATAGCCAAAAGGATTTTAACGCTATGCTCTATGTGCTCTGCGCTATGCTATTTGTTGGTTAAGGCAAGTATATCAAATTAACTTTGAAGATACAAAGGCGATCACAGGATTTCCTGGACTTCTTTTTCGATTTTCTTCAATACCTTTAGATCATAAGGAACGCTGTTTTTCAATAAAGGGTCCAATGGATTTTCTGGATTGAAGTTCTGGAGGACGAATCTTCGGCCCACTCTCAACTGATCCCCGAGGGTCTGAATGTCTTCCTCTCTATGGAGTCCTGGAACAACGGTCATTCGAAATTCATATTCCACCTTTCCTCTCTTTAGGATTTCGATCGACTCCGAAATGGGTTTTAGGTTGATGGGAAGACCGGTGGAGCGGGAATAACGAAATGGGTCTAAGGGCGCCTTTACATCCATGGAAACAAAATCAATCTCTCCTGTCTCAATCAAATTTTCTAACATCTGAGGGTTTGAACCATTGGTATCCAGTTTGACTAAAAATCTGTGTCGTTTTATTTCTCGAATCAGAAGAGGAAGATCAGCATGAAGGGTAGGCTCTCCACCTGTGAGGCAAACCCCATCGATCCAATTTCTTAGAGAATGAAGACGAGTGAGAATATCTTCCAACGGAATGGTAACATACTGCTCAGGATTGAAAACAAGGGGATGGTTGTGGCAGTAAGGACAGCGAAAATTACAGTAGGGAAGGAAAAACACCGAGCAGAGTTTCCCTGGCCAATCCAAAAAGGAAGTTTCTAAAAATCCTTTGATCTCGATCATGGTCGATTGACATCGTTTCAAGAGATGATTCGATTCAGGGAATACCCCTGAACAGGTGCCGCTTCACTTCCTGGAGAGTCGGGACCACTCCCCTCCAACTGATCACCTCCCTCTCCTCCTCATCCTCGATGACAATGGAAGGGGTGGAGAGAATGCTATAAAAGGAGGCCTCGGCCAGGCCGTCGATCGTATCCAAATCGTAATTCAAAACGGGCACTCCTTCCTTCTTTAACTCCGTTCCGATCTCTTTGACAGCAGGACATCTCGGGCATTTCGCTTTCGTAAAAATTTTTATTAATCCCATTCCCTCCCCCTTAATGAATCAGTGCAAAATAAAAAATGATCATTGAGAATTGATCCATGCTAATTGTTAATTGATTAAGACTCCAGCGCCATCCCTTCTTCCTTTTCTTTTAAGAAGGTCTGGTTCCGATACCGGTTCCGGAGTTCTCCAATCTTCCCTTTATTCCAACTGGAGACTTTAGTGAAATAACCAGTGATCCGTGTAATGCCATCCACATCCTCAGATCCACAGTAAACACACGATGACCGAAGGCCCCGGCTCGTCCGATAGCAGCGATTACAGGTGGTGAACTCCGGAGAGAAGGCGACCTGGTCGTTTTGGGTCAACTGAAAAGTTTTAATCACAAAATTGGCCAGCGATGACTTCAAAGGCCTTGCCTCACCCAGCCAGATATGAGTCAATGCCCCAGCCTCGATCAGAGGATGGAAGAGACCTTCTTGCCTCACCCGCTCAATAGGATTCAACACGGCAGAATTGTTCAAGTAGGTGGAGTTCGTATAATAGACTTCTCCTTTTGAGAGATCGCCTTTCACAATGTGTCCTGATTTGGGGGAATGAAATTTAAGGTCTAATTTAGCAAATCGGTAGGCTGTGGATTCTGCAGGTGTCTGTTCCAAAACAAAACGCATTCCATAGCGCTGGCTGAACTTGTCCACCAGTAATTTCATATGGGCAATCACCTTAAGGCCGAATTTAAAAGCTTGTTTGGATTGATGCATCTCCTGCCCGGTATGAATTTGAACCAATTCATTGAGCCCCACCATACCCACCAAAAAACTGGCGCGGTGCATCCTCAAATAAGGAGATCCATCCCGTTCCATGGCCAGCAACGCCAAGGGCCCCTTTTCTCCTAAAGAGAGAAGTTTTTCAATAAAGAGTTTCTTTTCCAGATGGGCCTTCACCGCCATTTGGACAAACTCAGCGATTTTAGAAAAGAGCTTAGAATCTTCCCCTTTCGCCAGGTAAGCGATTCTTGGAAGATTGAGCGTCACGTTCTGGAGGGCGCAGTATCGCATCTTCCAGGGTTGTTTGGCATCTTCGAGGTCTGTTTGATCCAATTTAAAACTGAGGCGGCAGCATTCAGAGATTTTGGCTGTCTCCCCGCGATCGAAGACGAAGTAGGTATTCCCCTTCTCAGAAGCGACATCACAGATGTGGTAGAGAAAATCCATATGACCAGGGGTTTTAAAGAATTTCTCGGTAATATGAACCAGCGGTTTTGGGAAGAAGAAGGGCCTTCCGGATCCATCTCCTTCTTGATAGATGTCAAAGAGCGCCTTGGCAAAGCGTTGGGATTCTTCCAAATAATCGCTGTAGGTCTTTCCTGTAAACTCCCCACCCGGTCCGATGGCAGGCACATTTTCAAAGTGTTTGGGGATCTCCCAATAGAGATTGAGGTCGGTGAAGATGGCCTGTCCGCCTCTGGCGACAGCTTGCTGGGAGAATTCGAAGATCATCATCTGAGCCAATTGTTCCAGCTCTTGGTCCGACATCCCGACCAGATAGGGTGCGAAGAAGAGATTAATAGAATCCCAACCGATCGCTCCAGCAAAATGACTCTGGAGGGCTGCAGCAAATTTCACCATATGGGCGAGCAACACTTCAGGATGTTTGGCAGGCTTGGCCATGGCGATCGAGTTGGGAAGGCTCAGTCCAAAGCGTTTGATGTATTCAAGGGATTGACCGCTACAATAAGGCCGATCAATAAAACCCAGATCGTGGAGATGAATATCCCCGCGCATATGTGCATCGGCAATTTCCTGAGAGAAGACAGAAAGCAAGGCATATTCCTTTTTGATCCTTTCGGCTAAGGTGAGATTGGTCGCTTCAGGTCCATGAGGAACATTAGCATTCTCTTTATTGGGATGGAGGATGAGCTGATCGACATCATAGAGAGGCATTCCCAAGCGGGTGTGCATCTTGCGGGCCTGCTCGAGTCCCCTTTCGACCAGTTTGGTGTCCACGAGTTCACGGATGAGAGGGGCAGTGATCATTTTGATCTTAGAGGTGGCAATCAAGTCCTCCACCTCCCGAGCGATCTCCTTTGCTGTATCGAAATCCACATAGGTCTCACGGATGAGGGCGTCGACAATTCTTTGCCGATCCCAGCCCAGCATCGCTTCATCCGAAGTGCGGACGAAGAGGGCCATATCTGTAGTTTCAACTTCTTCTTTAAATTCCTGATGATCCCCTTTGATATCGATCACGGTTGCCATTTTATCTCACCCTATTTTGTGAAAGACGGATTAAAAAAGATTTTTAGATGGGCTATATTTAGTGTGACTGAATATGTTTACAACAACATATTGTTATTTGTCAAGAAGAAACTTAATTTGTGAAAAAAAATATTTGTATAGAGCTTTTCAAAATTTTAACTCTGAACTCCTGTACGGAACGGTTTCCCTCCGGGGCAGAAGCCCCTCTGGGGCGGAGCCAAACCGTTCCCTACTTATCGGTAGAAGGAGTCTTTTGGAATGGTCTGAGAGGGGTTTCGAGTAAGCGCCATGCACCACATAGGGTGCATGGCAGCCCTGAACCTTACATGGTTCAGGATAAGTCCAAAATTGTTATTTCGATGAAGAATTTTTCTGGAAAGGTCTCAGTGGCATTTCGAGTAGGCGCTTTATGATTCCCCAAGAAGGTTCTTCGATGCTTTTTAGGGGAATGGCCTCAATCTTTGGATCACCCAAATTTCCTTTCACTTCATAGAAATAAGAGATGAAACCTTTATCCTTGCCTGTAAGAATATAACCCGCAATGGGGAGATTACTTAATATCGTATCGATCGTGACTAAAGGATGAACACCTATCCTCGCATCTATCAAATTCTTACCCAGATTGACCTTTCCTATGAGAGTAATCCTCATGGCATCGCTATCCACCAAGAAATCATCCGTGGAGGCCAAACCATCCTTGACATGAATCGTCGCCATCATATTGTGGTAAGGAAGTCCCTTTGTTTTTAAATCGGGGAGCCTTCCTTTGAACCATTGAGAGACATTGAGGATTGAAAAGATTTTGGAAAGGATATTGAATCGTTCGATCACTCCATCCTTGATTTCAAACCTCAAACTCCCGTTGAGTGATTCTTTCATTTTTTGAGAATTCTCTCCCTCTCCTCTTAACTCTACTTTATCGACATGAACTCTTCCGGTGATCATTACCTTTTCCCCCTCCCCTTTTTGGAAGAGGGTTCGGATAAAGGCCTTGGCTTCCATATTGGAGACACGGGGCTTGATCTCAAATCTTATTCCTTTTTCTGTGGGTTTTATCCATCCCTCCCCCCAGAAGTCCCCTCCATCTCCTTTGAATTGAAAGGGGCGGACGAATAATGTCCCATCGACCGTCTTCATCTCTCCCTTCAGGTCTTGATAATGAAGGCTTCGATATTTCCCTTTGTCGATCTGCACCTTGCCATCGATCGACCAATTTGAAAGCCAATCCCTCATCTTTTCATAAGAAGTTGGAGGGGCTCCTTCTTTCTTTGGAAAGAGCGGATCAAGGTCCAGTTGTGGAGAAGAGATCTGAAGAGAGAGCCGTCTACCCGATTCCGGCAAGCTTGGACCTTTTCCAGCCTTTCGGGGAGAGACAGGAGAAGAAGGGGAGCCTCGGGAGAGGGCGCCGGAAACGGTGACGGGAGAATCTCCCAACTTTCCCTTCAACTCATCAAATCGAATCTGCTCAGGGGTTACAAAAAGGGAGCCCTCAATATAGGAAAGAGGAACAGGAATCTCCCGATGTTGAAGGTTAATCTCTTTCAATCGGATCTCCCCTTCTTTTAAGGCGCCGATCCATTTTTCCATCTTTCCCATCCATTTCAGACGAACCTGCGCCCCTCCATTGAGTTCTTGAATCCCTTCCAGCTGCGATCGGATCTGATCTGGAAAGAGCGGCGATTTTATGAGCGAGAACAGTTGCTTTAGATCAATCGAACCCCATGTAGAGAGACTCACATTTCCTTCCCTAATGAATCCATCCAAGGTCAGAGAGGAACTACCCGATTGGATCTTCGTCTTTGAAAAACCCATCCCCAGGTTGGAAAACGAGATCCGCCCTTCCTTAAAAACGAGAGGGACAGGATTTCCCTTTTGCAGGAGTGATGCTTCCCTTGGGGAAAACGCCCCTTCATAAGAGAAATGGGAAGTTCCTGGAAGGGTGTTTCCCTTGAATGAGATTTGGCTTGTTCCTGAAATGGCTTCGAATCCATTTGTTTTCGATCGCACTTCTTCAGGAAAGATAGGAGTTTGAAGAAGAGCAAAAAGATTTTTGAGATCCATTCTTCCCTTGGCCATGATCTCGAGAGGAGGATCCTTCTCTCCGTGTTTCCAAAAACCATTCATCATCAGAGAGGAATACCCAAACTCCACCTTTGTCTCTGACCATTGAATCTCTTTGTTGGAAAGCTCTACTCGTCCCTCTCCCAGTTGGATTGGAAATGGAATTTGTTGATGAGTGAGCCGGGTTTTTGAAAGATGAAAGATCTCATGATGCTGGAAACGGATGGGAGGCTTCAGGAGTCCTTTAGCAGAGAGGGAATATTGTGCCTTTCCGGAAAGAATGTGGAAGGGCGAAAGGGCACGGCTGAATTCTTCCGGGAATCCTTCAGCCTTTGCGAGAGAGGGGAGATCCAACAAATCGAATTTGCCCTGACACTCGATTTGAAGGGTAGGAACATGCAGAAGCTCATAGAAAATGCCGTTGATTTTCTCCAGAGTCGAATGAAAGATCCTTCCATCAGCCCCTTTTAGATAGAGATGACCTTTTTGAAAAAGAAGTTGGCCTTTGAGATCTTCAAAAGGTGGAAAGTTCCAGGGGAGTTTCAACCAAGCCCCATCGAGTTTTCCCTCGATGGAGAGGACATGGGCATTCGCCGGTTGATCGCAGTGATCAATCTCGGGCATCTTTCCTGCGAGCCTGACGGACACGATTTGGAAAGAGCCCTTTCCTTCTGACCGGTAAAGATGATCAGAGACGTCTGGAGTGATGATCCGGAAGGGGATGAATTTCTTTCCTTCTGCCACATCGAAGGGGCTACTTTGCGCTTCAGCTTCCATGCCCATTTCCTTCGACCCAATGTCATAAATCCTTGCCTTCGCTTTGACCCATACCTCCGGCAATTCGATAGAGAATCGGGGGATATTGAAATCTTTTGAATTATAGTCAGCCTCAAAGTCGATATTCACCCACTTCGGTTTTAGAACAGATGAAAAAACTTGGGGATAGTCGAAAAGGAGCTCTTTAAATGCGATTTTTGCAGAGGTCTTGAAGGTTCCCTGGAAGTCTCCTTGATAAAAAGCCTTCAGGTCGAGGATCCCAGAAATTGTTTTCATGGGAAGCAACATTTTGAGATAGGGCCAGAAATGAAACGTTTCCATTCCTTTGATCTTCACTTCCGCCTCCACTCTTCCTTTTGAAAAATCTAGATCCTCAGGAATATTTTGGATTGTTCCATTGATGGAAAACTCGCCTTCTTTTTTGGAATGAATGATCCTCCCATGGATTCGAAACGGAAAGGCTTTACGATAGGAGACCTTCGAGAGTTCAAGATTGAAAGATCGCACCTCTGTTTTCAAGGGTAAATCACTTAAGCTCTCGTCTGAGAAGAAAATCTCTCCATCTCGGAGGGCTAAGGAGCCTCCGAAAAGGGAGGCGAGCGCCTCCAAAATCTTCTTTTGTGTTTCCTTCAATTTTTCACCGGTCAAAGGACCGTCGAAAAAGATATTGAATTGACCGTTTTTATCCCTGATGAGATAAAAGGTAGGCCGATCGATAATGATTCGTTTCCATTTGATTTCCCTTTTGAGGAGAGGGAAAAGCTTGACCCCCAAAATCAGTTTTTTGGACTGAAGGAGATCGAAGGTCAGGGAGCGATCTTTTATTCGGAAATCTTCAAAGGCGATTCCTACTCCGCCCCATAAACTTATTTTTGCCTTCCCAATGGAGACTTCCCTGTCCAGGGCAGTGGTCAAGGATTTCTGAAGGATATTCCGATAAATATTAGGGTCGAGGAGATAATTGATCGATAAAAGAATGAAGGCTCCGACAACGATGATCGGAATCAATATCCAGATAAAGGTCCATTTTTTACGTCGTCGCATTTACTTTTCTTCAACCTCTTTCATGCCAATTCAAAGCTATCAATCCGAATATCGAATATCGAAATCTTTACCCTGTTAAGTAATTTCCCCCGATACTGACGATTTTTCTTTTCCAGACGGATCGCAATCCATCAACCAGAAGTAACTCAAAGCGTACTTAACAGGGCAGGCAAATCCTAAATCCAAATGATCAAATTTTCCAAACGTAGTTTATTCCAAAACTTAGAGTTTTGAATTTTGGTCATTGGAATTTGTTTCGAAATTCGGATTTCGTGCTTCGAATTTTATGACGTTTTGAGGGCATGCGCCAATGTGAGGACATCTACCCTTTCTGCTCCCCCTCTCAATAACACCTTTGAGCATTCGTTGACCGTAGCTCCAGTGGTGTAAACATCATCGACTAAAAGGACCGACTTCCCTAACAGTTCTTCGTTTCGGATAATATGGAAAGCCCCCCTTAACCCCTTTTCCCGTTCTGCGCCGCTGAGATTCACTTGAGGAATGGTGGGTTTCTTCTTTTGAAGGATCGTTTTTCGATAAGGGATCCCTGTCCGACGGCTTAACTCCTTCACGAGGAGGAGGGCTTGATTAAACCCTCTTTCCCTCAATCGCTGGGTGTATAGCGGGACAGGGATCAGAAGATCGAGAGAGTCAGGTTCCCAATAACGATTCAAACCTTTTACCATCCATTCCGCAAAAAAAGGGGTGAGACGAGTCTTTCCTTCATATTTCCAACGATGGATTGCCTCCTGGAGAGACCCTTCGAAGGCTCCCCAAGCCCTTGCCATTGTAAAATATTTTCTGTGAGTCACACAAGCGCCGCAGGGATGGCTTTCAACCTCTTTAGAGATAAAGGGAATTCCACAAATGGAACAGAATGGAGGTTCGATCCAGCGGATCTCTGAAAGACAATTTGAACAGAATCCTTGTTGGTCCTCTTCTAAAAGTCTTTCGCAACAGGGGCATTGCGGGGGGAGGAAAAACTGGAAGAGTGTTGATTGAAATTCCATATTTCATTCCAGCTTATGCTGGCCTGTCGCCTGCCCACCGCAGGCAGGGTAGGCGGAAAAGACACAATGGGTGAATGGAATATAGAAAATTACAATGGGAGGTGAACCCTTTCAGGAAAAGAAGGAGAAGGCAAAAGAATCGCTTTCTCGGCTTCCTTGATCGTATAGGTGCTCCACTGATGACATTGAGGGCAGTAGGCAATCCATTCTTTCGATTCTTTTTCGCAGGTGGCGCAAAAGAAGGAAAGGTAGGAAGTCCCGCTCAATTCGAAAGTCTTTTCAAATTCTTGGGCTGCACGACCAAAGTCTTTTTTGTGGAGGTAGATTTCTGCGAGAAGCCTGTGGAGGGCGGGGAAATCCTTCACCCTTAAACTGATTTCGTTGATCTCCTCAAGAGCTTCATCCAACATTTCCAATCTCAAACAAAGCTTGGCATAAAAGAAGGCGAGCACCCAATTTTCAGGATCGTGCTTCAGCGCCCTTTGATAGATGCGGAGGAGGGTGCTTGGATCTTCTCGGCTGAGATAAAGTTCCTCCAAACGAAGGGTGAAGACAATCGATTTGAATCGGGTGAAGCTCTTTCCCCAAATATTCCCGGCAGTAGCCCATTTTCCCTTTTCGAGGTAGATATCACCTAGCAAAACAAATCCGGGTTGAAAGGTCTTGCGTTCTCGAATAATCTCTTTAGCCTCTTTCAGGGCATTCTCCACATTTTGTTCTCCCCCACGGCTCAAAAGATCTCTGGCGCGCTCATATTTCAATCCCAAATAGAATAGGGTCTCCTCCTCCTCTGCCTGTTTTCCCTTGGTGAATTTGAGAATGGACCTTTGGATTCGGATCGCCTCCTCCCACCTTCTGCTATCCCGATAAATCTGCCTCAAACTTTTTAGCGCTTTGAGATTCGTCTCATCCAAACCGATGGCGCGGTTCAGGGTCCGGATGGCTTCATCGAATCGTTTCATGCGCTGGTATACCCCTGCCTGACGGAGGAGGATGTCTAAATTCCTCATATCGATCAGTTCCGCTCTCCCTAACCAATGAAGGGCATCCTGATCATTCCCCTCTTGGATGGCAATCTCCGAGAGTCGGAGATAGAGATCGATCTGTGTGGGATCTCTTTTTAACACCTCAATGAAATGGGTTTTGGCCTTCGCCAGATTCCCTTGAAGAAAAACATCCATCCCCTTATTCAATTCCTCCTTGAGGGATTCCTCTTTCCTTTTTTGGCGAGATTTTAGATAGTCCTCGACGGCCCGTTTGGCATCTCGGGTCAAGGTGCTGATGAAGACCAACATCGCACCCAATACAAAAGAGGAGATCATGATGGTAGAGAGGTCAGTGGGAATGGCCTCTCCAAAAAAATGGAATTCCACATCCAAGGGATTGACCAAAGACAGGTAACAGAAAACACAGATCACGATCAGAATGATGATCAATAACAGTTTTACCAACATTTTTCTATAACTTTCCTTTTTCCAGCTTGGTTAAGCAAGGAACGCAATATTTCGCCACCGATCGAACCTCGAGTCGTTTTAAACTTATAGGGCCTCCGCACTCCTCGCAGATCCCATAGGTCCCATTCTCAATGCGATCTAAAGATTCATCCACCTCCTGAAGCCTCATTCGCTCATTCTCATTTAAGCTGAGCAAGACTTGTTTGTTATAAATATTGGCGGCTTCGTCCCCAATGTCCTGAATGCCATCTTGCCCCATTTCCTTTGAAGATTCAACGATCTGTTTGACCTCACCGACGATGTGCTCCCGTTCCTTGAGGAGAATTTTTTTAAACTTCGTGATCGTCTTTTTATCCAGTTTATCCAGTCCTTTTTTCTGATCCGCTTGTGTTTTAACCGGGGCTTTAACCTGTCCCTTAACCAATACTTCCTCCTTTTTGGAGATCAATTCGGGGGACGTCGATCCAGAGCCCCTCCAAATCGTAGAATTTTCTCACAGGTTCCAGAAAGATATGGACGACCACATCCTCATAATCCATCAAAATCCATTTTCCCCCGGTTATCCCCTCCTGGCCAAAAGGTCGAACCCCTTTCTTTTTGAGAGCCTCTTCAATCCCTTGGGCAATGGCCTGGACTTGGCGATCAGATTTGCCGCTGCAGAGGAGGAAATAATCGGTAAAGGAGGCCGCCCCTTTCAACTCTAGAAGAACCGGGTCTAAGGCCTTCTTTTCAAGTGCCGCATTCAAGCAGAGCAAGGATTTTGTTTTCGAATCGGTGACCATATCCTCCTAAGGGATATTTTTGAGTTTAGCATTATACCAGAAAAAATTTAGATAACAAATAAAAAATGATAAAAAATGCATTTATTAAGTCATGGGCTCTTCCGATAAAGCCCATGTTTTGTGATATAAGCCTCCACCTCGGCAGGGATCAGATACCTCACAGACTCCCCCTTTTCGATCAACTCCCTGACCTTTGTAGAAGAGATATCGAGAAACGAGATTTCTTTGAAATAGAGCAGGTGGCCTGAGAGATGGATCCAGGCTTTTTCCTCAGGGGCATATCGAAAGTTTGGGATCAAGGCCTCTGGGAGTAGTGAGGATGAAGAGTCTTTTTGAGATCCCGGTCGGGCCATCACAATAAAGTGGCAAAGAGAAAAGAGATTTTGAAATTGCTTCCACGTCTCAATCTCTACAAAGGCATCTCTTCCCAGGATGAAGAAGAGAGCATCCTGATGTCTCTCCCGAAAAAATCGGATGGTGTCGATAGAGTAAGATTTTCCAGGCCTTAGGAGTTCAATGTCACTGGTAGAAAAATGGGGGTTGTTTGATGTGGCCAACCCCACCATTTCCAGTCGGTGCTTCGCCTCAATGATTTTTTCTGTCACCTTATGGGGTGGAATGGAGGAAGGGATGAAGATGACCTCCTCAAGGTGGAATGCCTCCCGAATTTCTTCGGCACCCCTGAGATGACCTAGATGGATGGGATTGAAGGTCCCCCCAAATAACCCGATTCTTCTGTCGGCCGGCTCTTTTTTAATGTCCTAATCCCCCTCTTGTTTTGCCATAAATCCGAAATCCGAATATCGAAATCCGAAATAAATCCTAAATTCAAATTTCAAATTTTAAGACATTTTTTTGTTTCGATCATTTGTGTTTTGAACATTTGAATTTGTTTCGAGTTTCGGATTTCGTGCTTCGAATTTAAGATTTATCCTCGTATTTGTCCTTCTCCATAAACGATAAATTTAGTCGTGGTCAATTCCTCCAATCCCATGGGGCCAAAGGCGTGGAGTTTGGAAGTGCTGATTCCGATCTCTGCGCCCAGGCCCAACTCGAATCCGTCATTGAATCTTGTGGAGGCATTGACCAGGACACAGGAGGAGTTGACTTCTTTTAAAAACCTCTGCGCATTCTGATAATCAGAGGTGATGATGGCTTCTGTATGGGACGAACCATACCTCGCAATATGCTCGATGGCTTCTTCAATCCCCTTCACCACCTTGATCGAGAGAATGAGGTCTAAATATTCTTGAAACCAATCCTCCTCTCGCGCCTCCTTAATATGAGACAGGACTTTTTTCGTCCGAGAACATCCCCTCAGTTCCACCCCTTCTTTCTGAAGAGTTTTCGCTGCCTTTGGGAGGAAACGACCTGCCACCTTTTCATGAACCAACAGGGTTTCCATGGCATTGCACACCCCTGGTCTCTGGACTTTTGCATTGAGGCAGACCCGGGTGGCCATCTCCAGATCAGCGGTCTCATCCACGAAGATATGGCAGACTCCTTTATAATGTTTGATGACAGGAATCTTTGAATGATTCGTCACGAATCGAATGAGCTCTTCTCCTCCCCTGGGGATGATGAGATCAATCTCATCCTCCAACTGGAGCATCTCTCGGATAGCCTCTCTCTCAGTATGAGGAAAGATCTGGATTGCCTCCTGCGGGAGTCCCATCTTGACAAGGGCTTTTCGAAGAATTTGTCCGATAGCCTGATTCGAATGAAAGGCTTCTGACCCTCCCCTTAGGATGACACTGTTGCCTGATTTGAGGCAAAGGCCTGAAGCATCGACGGTTACATTGGGCCTCGATTCATAGATGATTCCAATGACACCGATGGGAATCCTCATCCTTCCAACCATCAAGCCGTTTGGTCTTTTCCACATCTTAACGACTTCGCCCACTGGATCGGGAAGACGAGCCACTTCCCGAAGCCCTTCCGCCATCCCATGGATCACCGAAGGAGTCAATCTTAAACGGTCGATCAATGGCGAAGAGAAATGCGCCTTTTCACCAGCGCCAAGATCCTTTCGATTCTCTTTGATCAGTAACTCCTGATGCTGGTCCAGATCCTTCGCCATCTCGACCAAAGCCTTATTTTTTGTGGCGGGGGAAAGTTGGGCTAGTTGATAAGAGGCCTCCTTAGCCTTTCTGGCCATCTCTCTCACCTCTGTCCTGAAATCCTTTTTCTTTTTCATAAAACTACCAAGTCATCACGATGAATCACTTCATCAGAATATTTATAGCCCAAGGTCGATTCGATCTGATCGCTTCGAAGGCCTTTGATTTTTTCAAGTTCCGTAGCGCTGTAGTTAACCAACCCCCTGGCGAACTGTTTTCCACGAGGTCCCTGACAGGTGACCAAATCCCCTCGATCGAAACTTCCTCTGATTTTCACCACACCGGATGGGAGCAAGCTCTTTCCTTTCTGGACAATGGCTTTCTTCGCCCCGTCATCCACCATGACCTCTCCTTTTGGTTTCGGGTTAAAAGCAATCCAATGTTTCCGACTGCTCAGGGCTTCCCCTTTCGGAAGAATCAGCGTCCCGATCTCCTTTCCCTTTAAGATCTGATGGAGAACTCCTTCCTTGGTTCCACGTGCCACCACTGTGGGGATTCCGAAGCGGGATGCCTTTCGGGCGGCTTGGATCTTACTAATCATTCCTCCAACGCTCGTCTCGCTTTTCGTCCCCCCGACGATTCCCCCCATATCCACATCAATCTCCTCCACCAGAGGAATGCATCGAGCATTCGGGTTCACCCGGGGATCCGAATCACAAAGCCCCTCGATGTCTGTCAGGATAATGAGAAGATCCGCCCCAATCAGGTTGGTGATCAGAGCGGAAAGATTGTCATTATCGCCAAATTTGATCTCGTCCACCGCCACGGTGTCGTTTTCATTAATGATGGGGATGATCCCGAGTTTGAGAAGGGTCAGCAAGGTATTGCGGGCATTGAGGAATCTCCGCCGGCGGCTCAAATCATCGTGAGTCAGAAGAACCTGTGCGACCATCTGCTGAAAATGCGAAAAGTAGTTTTCATAGATATTCATCAACCGGGTCTGACCCACGGCGGCTGTCGCCTGTTTCTGGGTGATGGCTTGGGGACGGGTCTTATAACCCAATTTCTCCATTCCTGCCGCAATGGCGCCCGAAGAGACCAAAACGATCTCATAGCCTTGGCGCTTCAAATCCGAAATCTCTTTGGTCAAATGGGAGAAAACCTCGTAATGGAGCCCTTTCTCGACAGAGGCCAAAATACTGGAGCCCACTTTCACAACGATTCGTCTTACCTTTCCCAATATCTTTTTACGAATATCCTTGTTACCCATGGTCCTGATCCGAAATGGATTCGAGTGTCCGAGACACCGCCTCCGTCAGTTCTTCCACTCCTTCTCCTGTTTGGCAGGAGATTAAATAAAGTCGATGTCCCACCTTCTCAAATTGATTTTCAATAGCCGTTGCCCTTTCCCGCACTGATGGAAGATCTATTTTGTTGAGGGCAACGAGTCGAGTTTTTTTCTGAAGCGAAGGGTTGTAGGCCTCCAATTCATGGTTGAGGGCATGAAAGTCCTTCACCGCATCGCGAGAAGGGCCTTCTGAGATATCCAAGAGGTGAATGAGAAGGCGCGTCCGCTCTATATGCCGGAGAAAAGTCAATCCTAGCCCAGCTCCTTTTGAAGCGCCTTCGATCAATCCTGGAATATCAGCGACGACAAAGGGTCGGTGATCTTCTCGGTTCACGACGCCCAGATTGGGAACAAGCGTGGTGAAGGGATAGTCTGCGATCTTCGGTCTGGCAGAGGATATTCTGGAAAGGAGGGTGGATTTTCCGACATTGGGATAACCAATAAGTCCCACATCGGCGAGAAGCTTCAATTCGAGACGAAGGGTATACTCCTGCCCTTTTTCACCTTTTTCGGCACGGCGGGGAGCACGCAGCGTGGGCGTGGCAAACCGGGCATTTCCTCGACCGCCCCGACCTCCTTGTGCCGCTACAAATCGTTGGCCATCAGAGAGAAGATCTTGGAGCACTTCCCCTGTCTGATCCTCTCGGACAAGGGTGCCGGCCGGAACTCGAATGATGAAATCCTCTCCATTCTTTCCGGTTTGGTCTTTTCCTTTACCGTGACTTCCCTTTTGGGCGCGAAATTGTTTTGGGTAGGTTAGATCGAGAAGGGTAGTAAATTGAGCATCGGCCTGAAGGATCACGTCCCCGCCTTTCCCTCCATCACCGCCGTTTGGACCTCCTCTGGGGATAAACCGTTCTCTCCGAAAACTGATACAACCATTTCCACCATCGCCCGCTTTCACATGGATTTTTGCTTCATCCACAAATTTCATTTTCGATCACAGGCCAAATGGAGGGCCCTGAACCACGTCGGGTTCAGGGTTTCACCCCTCACCACGTCGGGTTCAGGGTATGACCCTGCATCCTATGTGGTGCAGGGCTAAAGATTCTGGGCGTAGACACTCACCTGTTTTTTATCTCTTCCTTTCTTCCCATATTTGACGATCCCATCAATTGTGGCGAAAAGAGTATAATCCTTTCCCACCCCTACATTTTCTCCGGGATGAATCCGAGTCCCTTTCTGACGGACCAAGATGTTTCCTGCTTGGACCCTTTGCCCACCGAATCGTTTGACGCCCAATCGCTGTCCGGCGCTATCTCTGCCGTTCCGAGAACTTCCTCCTGCTTTCTTGTGTGCCATAACTGCCTCCAAATCCTAAAATTGGAATACTGGAATGATGGAATGTTGGAGTTATGGTTTAACCCATTGTTCCATTGTTCCATTATTCCATTTTTCCAGCCTATCCGCTCAAAGCAATATCGTTCACTTTCAGATATGTGTAGGTTTGACGATGTCCTTTGAATCGCCGATAATTCTTTCTCCTTTTCATCTTGTAGGTCAGGACCTTTTTCCCTTTTGTCTCTTGGACGATTTCCCCTTTGATGACGACATGGGTGAGATGTGGAGTTCCAAACTGTGTCTCTCCTTCTTTGGAAACCATCAAGACATCTTTTAAGGTCACTTCATCTCCTACTTTCCCTTCCAATTTCTCTACCCGGATGAGGTCTCCTTGGGAGACCCGATATTCCTTCCCACCGGTTTTCACCACTGCATACATCAGACGCCTCC
>PEUO01000211.1 GCA_002780715.1 Deltaproteobacteria bacterium CG03_land_8_20_14_0_80_45_14 | reverse complement strand
GAAATATTGCTTTCATTCAGCAACTGTCTATTTTAGAAGAGAATTCGGATATGGAGCATCATCAACATATGAAGATTGATAGTATCCGGATTGTGGAAGGGAAACAATAGTGAGGGAATTACTGGACAGATATCATTGAGTGATTAAAAGGCTTTTGCAGTAAAAGGGGGCAGGTTAACACTAGAAAAGTAGCCCGTCCCTTTTAATTATTTCCTCTTTAACAGATCATAAGGACACTGCTAACTGCAATCCTTTTTATTCAGGGATTGAAATAATCTTTTATAGTGAATGTCTTAAATAAAGTGACATAATGACATTATCTTTTGGGGTTTCCAACTTTGAGAACGTTTAAAAACTGAGAGCACCAATTTTTCAAATGTCTCATTGGCTTTGATTCTTCTTGATCCACTCGGTGCTCCAGTCCTACCCTCCCTGACAACCTAAACTCCTGTTACGTTCCCATTCCATGGATCGCCGGTCCCCTGTTCCCTTCTCCCTGGCTCTCCTCATCCCAACAACCTCTTCCCCGGATACTCCGCCTTCTACCACCCCATGACTCTTCATTGCTGCCCAGGGGTGGAAAAAATTGACATCTCGTCATGATTTTGTTAGTTTTAATCACTTATAGAGAGAGGATGACCGAAGAGGATGCCCTGGTTTAAAAGAGGTGAAGAAGAAAAAGAAGGGAAAGAGAAACGAGAAGAGCTAAAGCCCTCTGACCAGCTTTGGGTGAAATGTAACTCTTGTAATGAGATCATCTATCGGAAGGTCATCGAACGGAATCTTCAAGTTTGCCCCAAGTGCAACTATCATTTTCAGATCCCTGCCCGTAGAAGAATTGATTGCGTGGTCGATCCAGGCACCTTTGTCGAATACGATTCAGGTCTCATCTCTACCGATCCTATAGAGTTTAAGGATTCGAAACGATATCCCGCTCGAATCAAAGAATCCCAGGAAAAGACCGGACAGAAGGATGCCATTATCTGTGGGGAGGCAAGGATTGAAGGCCAGCCAGCGATGATTGGCATTTTCGAATTCAATTTTATGGGCGGAAGTTTGGGATCGGTGGTGGGAGAGAAGATCACTCGCTTGATCGAACGAGCCATCGAAAAGAGGATCGGTGTGGTGATCTTCTGCGCTTCAGGTGGAGCAAGGATGCAGGAAGGTATCTTCTCTTTGATGCAGATGGCTAAAACCAGTGCGGCCTTGGCTAAACTTCATGAGGCGAGAATTTCTTATATCTCGGTGTTGACCGATCCCACCACAGGCGGAGTTTCCGCCAGCATCGCCATGTTGGGCGATATCATCATTGCCGAACCAAAGGCGATGATCGGATTTGCAGGGCCCAGAGTGATTAAGGAGACGATTCGGGAAGAGCTCCCAGAGGGATTTCAGCGAGCAGAATATCTTCTCGAACATGGGATGGTTGACCTGATCGTGGAGCGTAAGGATCTCCGACACACTCTCGCCTCCCTATTAGAAATGCTTAAAGCAGAGGGTTAAGAGAAAGACTCAATCCATGCGCCAAGACGCCTATCAGCAATCGCTGGACTATCTTTACAGTCTCGAAAAATTCGGAATGATCTTTGGACTGACTCAGGTGGAGAGAATCCTCAACGCCATTGGAAATCCCCACAGGGAAATTCAGGCTATCCACATTGGGGGGACAAACGGGAAAGGGTCCACGGCGGCAATGATGGGTTCGATCCTGCAGAAAGAGGGCTACCGGGTGGGGGTGTACACTTCTCCCCATCTCATTCGATTCACCGAACGGATCAAGGTGAACGGAAAGGAGATCGAGGAAGAAGAGGTGGCCGCTCTGGCAGAATGGATGAAAAAGGAAATAGAGGCGGCGGGCATCACCCCTCCCTTCACTTTTTTCGATTTCACCACCGCCATGGCGCTTTATTATTTTAAGCAGAAGTTGGTGGATCTGGCCGTTTTAGAGGTCGGGCTGGGAGGAAGACTCGATTCCACCAATGTGGTTGATCCCCTCATCTCTATCATCACCAATATCGCCAAAGATCATGAGGAATATCTGGGTAAAAGTATTTTGAAGATTGCCGGAGAGAAGACGGGTATTATTAAGAAGGGAAGGCCCTTGATCACCGCTGCCACGCAACCTCAGGTGCTTCGTCTCTTTTCAAAGATCTGTAAGGAAAATGGATCTCCCTACTTTCGGGTTGGGAAGGAATTTCGATATGTCCGGGCAGAAGATGGGGATTTCGATTATGAAGGCCTCAATCGAAAGTTGTGGAGTATCCATCTTAATCTCAGGGGATTTCATCAGGTCATCAATGCGACGACGGCGCTTGGCGCGATGGAGGTTTTAGAAGATTTGGGATATCGTGTCTCCACGGATGCGATGGTCGACGGGTTGAAAGAGGTGGATTGGCCAGGAAGATTGGAGATGGTTTCTTTCTCTCCCAGAGTGATCCTCGACGGCGCTCACAATCCAGCCGGAGCCCTTGTCCTGAAGGAGTCATTGGAAAAAGAATTCCAATACCAACGCCTCATTCTTCTCATCGGAATCATGAAGGACAAAGACATCCAGTCCATGCTTGATCTCCTGGCTCCTCTGGCCGATCACATCATTCTCACCAAACCTCATACGGACCGCGCCGCGCCTCCCGCGTTGCTCAAAAAGGCGTTAGGGCAGAATGGAAAAAAAGCAGAGATTGCGGAAGATCTCAAACAGGCGGTTGAGAGAGGTCTCTCCCTGGCCCAAAAAGAGGACCTCCTCTGTATTACTGGATCCCTCTATACCGTTGGAGAAGCGAGAGCCTATTTCCATCCCGAGAGGAGATCATGAGATATCACCGGTTCATTCTGAGCTCCTTCTTTCTTCTCTTCATCGTCACCTATCCCCTTCCTGTTCATGCGAAGGCGGGGGAGGTGAGTGTGACAAAAGAGATGAAAGCAGAGCCTGTGGACATTGAAGCCGATCAACTCATCTACGAAAAGGAGGCTCAAACCTATCAGGCCCATGGACAGGTGGAAGTGAACCGAGGAAATTTCTCTCTCAAGGCAGATCATGCCCAATTGAATATGGCGACCAAGGAATTGGTGGCGTGGGGAAACGTTTTATTAAGAGAGGGAGAAGATGTGATTGAATGTCAACGCCTGGAAGTCAATATAGAGAGCCGATTGGGAAAGATTCATCAGGCCAAGCTCTTTTTAAAAGATCAAAATTTTCATATCACCGGCCGAGAGGCGGAGAAATTAGGGGAGAACCATTATCGCATACGAGACAGTTCATTGACGACTTGTGATGCGAAACGACCGCCTTGGAAATTTACGGTGAAGGAATTGGAAGTGAAAGAGATGGCCCTGGGAGGAGTTGGAATTGCCAAAGGGCCCATCTTCTACCTTGAGGATATTCCGGTTCTCTATTTTCCTTGGGGCGCTTTTCCTGTGAGGCAGGAAAGACAGTCCGGATTCCTCATTCCTCGAGCAGGATTCTCCGGAAAGTATGGTCCTGAATTGAAGAACGGTTTTTACTGGGCGTTCGCAAAGAATATGGACGCCACTTTCTATTTCGATTGGTTGGGAGATAGGGGGGTTAAAGAAGGATTGGAATATCGCTATGCCTTTACTCAAGAGACCAAGGGAAAAGCGAATTTGTTCTTCATCGATGATCAGGTCCTCCATAAGAATCGGTATGCCTTCTTTATTGAACACCAGCAGAAGTTTCCCTATGATTTTTATTTCAAAGGGGATATCAATCATGTGAGCGATCACAAATACCTTCGAGATTTTGATGAAGACCTCCCAGAGGGAGCGAAGATTGATTCGTGGAGTACAAGACAATTGCGATCGGTTCTTTTTGGAGGGAAGAACTGGGATGGCTTCAGTTTCTTATTGCAGGGTGCGGTTTATGACGATCTGACTAAGGAGAGCAATGACGATACGGTTCAAAAACTTCCTCAGATCAGTTTTTATGCCCATCCACAGTCCCTTTTTAAAACTCCTTTATTCTATGACCTGGCCTCTTCCTATACCCACTTCTGGCGCGAAAGGGGTGTTGAGGCGTACCGAGGGGACCTTTTTCCCAGAATCTCTTATCCCATGAGGTTCTTCAACGTATTGAAGTTTGAATCGGATGTCGGGCTGAGGGAGACGGTCTATCGGTCCTATCAAGATCCAACCGACAAGGTTCATGGATGGAAATCGAGAGAGACCCTCGAGGCAGGCATGGAGATGTCCACAGAGTTTTACCGGGTCTATGATGGGGCGATGGTTTCGAAAATCTCCAACCTTTATAAGGTGTCTAAATGGATGCACACCATCGAGCCGACCATCGGTTATCGTTTTAGCCCTCGGGTGAGTCAGAGGGAGCTTCCGATCTTCGATGAGGCAGACCGAATCCCCTATACCAATGAGATCACCTATGGGATCACCCAACGCCTGGTGGGAAAGCCCCAGAAAGAAGGAATTAGCTCCGGACCGTATGAGTATGGGAAGTTAAAAATATTTCAAGGTTATAGCGTTGGAGATCCTTTCATCGATGCGGGAGGGAAGAAGCGGTCTTTTTCAAATATCCAGGGAGAATTATGGTGGAATTTTAATCCCACCGTTTCCGCCCGATGGGATGCAGAGTTCAATCCTTATCGAGGGAGTTTTGACATCTTAAATTTTCTGATTAATACCAAGGATCGAAGAAACGATGCTGTTCAAGTTCAATATCGAAATACCAGGGGGGATGTCCGGGAGATCAATCTCGATGCCCGTGTGAAAACGATCGCCCCCTTATACCTTTTTGGTGCATTTCGATATAATCTCTTAGAGGGCATGAGGGTGGCGAACATCTACGGGGTGGAATATCAAGCCCAGTGCTGGTCAGCGGGCTTTGTCTTTGAAGACAAAAACCGCTCTCCCGATAGAACTCTGAAAAAGGAGCTGAAGTATCATGTCTATTTTAATCTTTTGAATCTTGGCTCGGTAGGGCATAAACCTTATTTTATGAATTTATAATCAACGGCTCAGGAGGAGTAAAATGAAAGGTGTTATTTTGGCGGGAGGCTTAGGGACTCGACTCTACCCCTTGACAAAGGTGACCAACAAACACCTCCTTCCCGTCTATGATAAACCGATGATTTATTACCCGATTCAGACCCTGATTAATGCGGGCATCGATGACATCCTGATTGTCACAGGCGGAAACAATGCCGGAGATTTTTTAAAGCTGTTAGGAAATGGAAAGGAGTTCGGTCTCAAACATATCAACTACACCTATCAAGAGGGGGAAGGGGGCATTGCGGAAGCCCTTAGATTGGCAGAGTTCTTCTCTTCAGGAGAAAAGATCTGTGTGGTATTGGGAGATAACGTTATTGAGAAAAACATTCGCAAGGCAGTAGAGAATTTTCGAAGGCAAAAGGAAGGGGCAAAGATATTGTTAAAAGAGGTCCCTGATCCACAGCGGTTTGGAGTTCCGGAGTTGAAAGGAGATCGGATCGCCCGAATTGAAGAAAAACCGAAAAAACCAAAATCCCAATATGCCGTGATCGGAATCTATCTTTTTGATCAAGAGGTTTTTAACATTATCAAGACCCTTAAACCTTCCGACCGAGGGGAATTAGAGATCACCGATGTGAACAATCAGTATATTAAAAAAGGGCTGATGACATGGGATATTTTAGAGGGGTGGTGGACCGACGCAGGGACTTTTGAATCCTTGCTTCATGCAAACCAATTGGTAGCGCAGACGGGGGCCAATAAACTGTAACGATTAAATTCGAAGCACGAAATCCGAATTTCGAAACAAATTCGAATGATCGAAATTCAAAATTTTAAAAACTAAGATAATAGGTTTTGGAAATTTGGACATTTAAATTTCGGATTTGTTTCGGATTTCGATATTCGGATTTAGGATTTCTACGTAGAACAGAGATGAGGTATAGAATTATTGGAGGGATGAGATGATACACGGCGTCAAGACCAAAATGTTGCGGGTGATCCCGGATGATCGGGGAAGGGTGATGGAGATCCTCAGGGCGGATGATGACCTGTTTCTGAAGTTCGGCCAGGTGTATATTACCACCACCTATCCCCAAGTGGTGAAGGCTTGGCACTATCATAAAGTCCAGACCGATCACATCTGCGCTATCCGGGGAATGATCAAACTGGTCCTTTATGATCCGCGAGAAAGTTCTTCGACCAAAGGGGAGATCAATGAATTCTTCATTGGAGTCCACAACCCTCTGCTGGTTCAAGTGCCCAATGGGATCTTTCATGGATGGAAATGCATCAGCGAGGATGAAGCAATCATACTCAACGTCTCAACGGAGGTCTATGTTTACAGTGCGCCCGATGAGTACCGCCTTCCACCCCATGGGAAGGATGTTCCTTATGATTGGGCAAGAAAAGATGGATGATAAAAATTCAAATTCGAAGCACGAAATCCGAAATTCGAAACAAACTCAAATGACCGAAGCACTAAACGAAAAAACGAAAGGAAAGACGTTTTGAAAATTTCGACATTCGAATTTCGGATTTTTGGTTCCCTATTGGAGTGAATCATGAAGATCTTAGTGACAGGTGGTTGTGGGTTCATCGGAAGTAACTTCATTCGTTATTTTTTAAAATCCTATCCGGATTATTCTCTGATCAATGTGGATAAATTGACCTATGCCGGAAATTTAGAAAATCTTTCCGATCTCTCTCATTCCCCCCGTTACCATTTCATCAGGGGGGACATTGCCGATGCCCCTCGAATTGAGGAATTGATCAGCAAAGGCGTGGAGGCCATCGTTAACTTCGCCGCTGAATCCCATGTAGATCGATCTATTGAAGACCCCGGCGCTTTTATGAAGACCAATGTCTTTGGGACCTTTGTCCTTCTTGAAGCGGTTCGGAAAGCTTTCCCTAAACAGAGGATCCGTTTCCTTCATATCTCCACCGACGAGGTTTACGGTTCCCTCGGGGAAACCGGAGCTTTCACTGAGGAAACTCCCCTGGCGCCCAATAGCCCATATTCCGCGAGCAAAACGGCGGCGGATATGCTGGTCAGGGCTTATCATCACACTTATGGGATCCCTGCCGTCATCACCCGATGCTCCAATAATTATGGGCCTTATCAATTTCCCGAAAAACTGATTCCGTTGATGATTTCGAATGCCATCGAAGATAAAAACCTACCCATTTATGGCGATGGGATGCATGTGCGGGATTGGATCTATGTTGAAGATCACTGTCGGGCCTTAGATGTGGTCCTCCACCGAGGCAAAGAAGGAGAGGTTTACAATGTAGGGGGCCGAAGTGAGAAGCCAAACTTGACAGTGGCAAAAACTATTTTGGATCGGTTAGGAAAATCCCATTCGCTGATTCGATATGTCGCGGATCGGCCAGGCCATGATCGTCGCTATGCCATTGACTTCTCTAAGATCAAGAGAGAGTTGGGATGGAAACCTTCTGTCTCCTTTGAAGAAGGAATCAGCCTTACTGTGGAATGGTACCAGACCCATCGGGAGTGGTGGAAAAAGATCAAGACAGGGGAGTATCTGGACTACTACAAAAGAATGTATCAAGACCGATAAATGAATTACGAATTTAGGAATTATGAGTTTAGGTTTTTGGTTGCTTGTGTTTCTTGAGTTCTTTGAGTTACTTGAGTTAACCCAATAAACTCAATGAACCCAATGAATCCAATGAATTTCCTCAATTCAAGAGAGTGAAATGAAACGAATATTATTGGTGATTGGGGCGAAGGGAATGCTGGGGAGAGATTTAATGGGTATTCTCCATTCCTCTTTTCCCAACAACGAAGTCATCGGATGGGATATCGAAGAAATTGATATCCAAAAAGAAGAGGACACCGTCACTAAAATTGAAAAACTCCAACCAGATATCGTGATCCATATTGCCGCTTACACTGATGTGGATGGGTGTGAATCAAATGAGGAGAAGGCCTCTGCTGTCAACGCGGAGGGAACGAAGCATGTCGCCCTGGCAGCATTAAGATGCCAGGCGAAAATGGTTTACCTGAGCACTGACTATGTCTTCGATGGAAATAAAAGGGAACCCTATCTAGAGAGTGATTCTCCCCATCCCCTGAATGTCTATGGTCGTTCTAAGTTAAAGGGGGAACAATATGTTCAAGAATTAGTGAAAGGCCCCCTGATCATTCGGACACAGTGGCTCTATGGAAAATTTGGGAAAAATTTTGTGGCATCGATTCTCCAACAGGGAAGAGAGAAGAGAGTTCTTTCCATTGTCAACGATCAGATTGGCTCACCCACTTACACCGTTGATTTGGCCAAAGCCATTTCCGTTCTGATTCAATTTGAAGCCCAAGGAATTTTTCATGTGGCGAACAGTGATCTCTGCACATGGTATACCTTTGGCCAAGCGATCTTGAAGCTTTCGGGGATGGATAAGGTGAGGATAATTCCCATTTCTTCGAAGGAGCTCGGTCGTCCGGCGGTCCGGCCTTCTTATTCTGTTTTCAACTGTCAGAAGTTGAAAAAGGAGACCGGTCTGGCTTTGCGGCCATGGCCCGAGGCTCTGAAGGATTATCTCGCTACCGATCGCCTGACAATCGGCAGGCCAGGCAGTCAAGGGAGATAAGAAGGGAGAAAGGGGGTTGGGAATGAACATCTGTATCATCGGCACAGGTTATGTAGGATTGGTGACAGGAGCCTGTTTGGCAGAATTTGGGATGAATCTGATCTGCGTGGATATTGATCGCCCAAAGATCGAGCTTCTCCGACAGGGGAAAGTAACCATCCATGAACCAGGGCTTGAAGACCTCGTGCTGAAGAATATGAGAGAGGGGAGGCTTTCCTTTTCGACGAGCATTCAAGAAGGCGTGACATCGAGTTTGGTGATCTTCATTGCCGTGGGAACACCTTCCAGTGACGATGGTTCTGCCGACCTTAAATTTGTGGAAGAAGTCGCCAAAGAGATCGCCCGATACATGGATGGGTACAAGGTGGTGGTGGTGAAATCCACGGTTCCGGTTGGGACCAGTCGCCGGTTGAAACAACTAATCGAAGACCATCAAGTCAGCCCCGCTCCTTTCGATATTGTTTCCAATCCTGAATTTCAGAGGGAGGGATCGGCCATTGAGGATTTCATGCGGCCGGATCGGGTTACCATCGGTGCAGAAAGCGAACAGGCCATTGCCATCATGAAGGATATTTACAGCGCTCTTTACCTCTTTGAGACTCCCTTTATCATCACCTCTTTAGAAACGGCCGAGATGATCAAATACGCAGCGAATGCCTTTTTAGCAACGAAAGTGAGCTTTATCAATGAGATTGCCAACCTCTGTGAGGTGATGGGCGCCGATGTCCATCATGTAGCCAGGGCCATGGGGCTGGATGGAAGGATTGGAAAGAAATTTCTCCACCCGGGGCCAGGTTATGGAGGCTCCTGTTTCCCAAAGGACACCCGGGCTCTTTCGAGGATGGCTCACGAGAGGGGGTATGTGTTCAAAATTTTGGATGCTGTCATCCATGTGAACGAGGAACAAAAAAAGAGGATGGTCGGTAAGATTATAGAGAAGGTAGGAGATCTTAAGGGAAAGACCGTTGGGATTCTGGGCCTTTCCTTCAAGCCCAATACGAACGACATCCGGGAATCCTCTTCAATGGTGATCATCCAAGGACTTCTGGACAGGGGAGCCAAAGTGAAGGCCTTTGATCCAGCGGCCATGGAAGAAGCCAAAACGGTTCTTCCTGAAATAGAGTATGGGAAAGATGCCTACGATGTGGCCAGGGGAGTGGATGCGTTGGTTTTGGCGACAGAGTGGAATCAATTCCGGCGTTTGGATCTCCAACGCATCAAAAGGTTGCTAAAAAAACCAGTCTTCATTGATCTGAGAAATGTATACGATCCGGATCAGATGAACCGATTAGGTTTTAATTACTGCGGCGTTGGAAGGTGAGGGTTGGTATTGGCTCGTTCCGAAAAGGACTGGATCTTTGTCTCCGATGCCCATTTCACCGGACAAGACCCTGAATCCATGGAGGCGTTTCTCAGATTCTTAGATTCAGAGAAAAAGCAGATCGGTTATCTGGCGATTCTGGGCGACCTTTTCGAATTCTTCTTTGGTTTTAGAAATTTTTTCTCCACAGAGAAGCCTTCTGCCTTTACCGATTACCTTCCCGTTTTCAATAAGCTTCAAAGCGTATATCACGAAGGAATCCGAATTAAATATTTCGAGGGGAATCACGATTTTTTTCTCCATTCCTTTTTTTCAGAACAATTCGGGATGGAGGTTGAGGTCTATCCCGATGGGTGTGAAGAAAGATTGGAAGGAAAGAGAGCTTACATCGCTCATGGAGATTTGGCGAATCCAAAACAGTGGACTTATCGGACCTTCCGCAGGATTCTCAAAAATTCATGGACTTATCATCTTATCCATCTTGCAGGTCCCCGGATTTCTCGACGAGTCGCCCAAAAGTTGAGTGACATGAGTTATCAAAAATATCATAACGATATTCAACCCGCTTCCCCACCAGCCTTCAAGGCTTTTGCCCATCAGAAGTTTTTAGAAGGGTTTGATATCGTCATCCTCGGCCACTCCCATTTTCCCGAGGAGGTTGAAGAGCCAATTGAAGGGAGGAGATGTCTTTATTACAATGTTGGAGATTGGATGGTTCACCGGTCCTTTTTACGTTTCACTCCTCCTGATAGATTCAAATTAGATAGATTTTTGGAAGGATAGGAAGATAAGGAGATGAGGAGATGGGGGGAATAAAATAATTTCGGAATTCGGATTGCGGAATGCGGAATTAAATTCCGAAATTGGGACTTTTAAAGTGGCTTGAATATGGGAAATAGGGCAGTATTTCTTGATCGAGATGGGACCATCAATGAAGAAGTGGGATACGTGAACCATCTCGAACGGTTTCATCTTCTTCCCCGAGTGGCTCAGGCGATTCGATTGTTGAACCAGCATGAATGGAAAGCGGTGGTGATCACCAATCAGTCGGGTGTGGCGAGAGGGTATTTCCCGGAATCCTTAATTCATCAGGTTCACCAAAAGATGAAGGACCTCCTAAAGAAGGACGGGGCTCATCTCGATGGAATCTATTACTGTCCCCATCATCCTGATATTGGGATTCCCCCTTATCGACAGAAGTGCCGATGTCGAAAGCCGTCAACGGGATTGATTGAAGAGGCCGTGAAAGAATTGGATCTCGACCCTTCCCAGAGTTACATGGTCGGGGATCGGGGGAGAGATATCGAATTTGCCCATCAAATCAGAGCCAAAGCGATCTTAGTCCTCACCGGATATGGAAGGGGAGAATGGGAATATTCCAGGGACCAGTGGAAGGTCAAGCCCGAACACGTGGCTGAAGATCTCTTTGAGGCCGTTCAGTGGATTCTTTATCAAGAATCAAATAGGCCGAATTTAGGGAAAGGAGAATAAGATGCCCATCAGTAAAGAGCTCTTGGAAATTTTGGCTTGCCCAAAATGTAAGGGGGATATTTTCTTGAATCGTAAAGGGGATGGCTTGATCTGCAAAGCCTGTCGCCTGATCTATCCCATTAAAGATGATATCCCGGTGATGCTGATTGACGAAGCCCTCCCGTATCAGGGAGAAGAATAAGAGAAGCACGAAATAAAATTGAAGAGGGCAGATTGAGAATCTAAAACCTAGCCAGAAATATTTGAAATTTCCAGTACCTGTTATCCTTGAACTTGTTTCAGGATCTACCCTTCTGGACAAAACGAGATGCTGAACCAAGTTCAGCAAGACACTATTTGTTTTCAAATGTTAGAGATAAATTCTTAGACTTTATCGTTTAAGAATTTAAAAATCTAAAATCTAAAGATGGTTGCTTATTTCCTCTACTTACTTCTAAAAGGGTTCAGCCTCTTCATTAATCTTCTTCCCGAGGATTTCGCCCTCTGGTTGGGAAGGCAATTGGGGAGAATGGTTTTTTATCTGGATCGAGGGCATCGAAAGATTGCCCTTGAGAATCTCCACGCCGCTTTGGGTGAGGAGAGGCCTGAAAGAGAGCTTTATGCGATTGCCCAGAGGACCTTTCAAAATCTGGGGATGATGATCATTGAGTTCTTCCGGATTCCCAGAATGGATACGAAGGATTTTAAGAAAAAAGTGAGTGTGGAAGGACTGGATGAGGCGCTGAGGCTTCTTGAGAAGAAAAAGGGCGGACTTCTCCTCCTCGGGCATTTTGGGAATTGGGAATTAATGGGTTTGATGTCAAAGGTGATTGGAAATCCGATCATGGTAATTGCCAAACCCATGAAAAAGAATCAGTGGGTGGGTCAATTCATTACAAAGATTAGAAACGCAGCAGGTCTTGAAGTTATTTCCAATGTCAAGGCGAGCCGGAAAGTAATGAAGGCGCTTTCTCAAAACCGGGTGGTCGGAATTTTGATTGATCAGAGGGCGAAACGAAGTGAAGGGATCTGGGCTGACTTTTTTGGGAGAAAAGCGCCCACGACCCCTGCCTTAGCCATCCTGGCGATGAAAACAGGCGCTCCTGTTTTACCGGTTTTTATGGTTCGAAATGGATTTAAAAAACATCGTCTCCTGATCAAGGAGCCGCTTGAATTGATCCGTACCAGTGACATCAAAAAGGATGTGGAAGCCAATACCCAACTCTTTAACGATACTCTTGAATCAATGGTCCGCCAATACCCAGATCAATGGTTCTGGGTGCATCAGAGATGGGAGAGAAAGAAGAAGGTTCATCATCGGTGAAAAACCTTCCCCAGAAAAGAGAAGAGATTTCTTCAACAAAAAAGCAGAAGGGTGGCAAGCACACATACCTTCGTGTTGGGGATAAAGTGTCTCATAAGAAGTTTAAATCCTGGGGAGGTGGAATTGTGATCGAAACATGGTCCTCTGACTTGCCTGGTGGAATGTGTTTTGTTCGAATCCTCTTTCAGGATGGAAGGCAAAGGGTCTTTGATAATAATTTTGATAGCGCCTGCTGCTGTTATTACACCGGGATCACCCTCCTCACCCGCATTGAATTGTGAAGTTTCCTATCTAAAGGGTCCCCCATGGTGACATTTTAAATATTAAAAGCTGAACCTCCCAGCAGCTCACTCCTTCCCTTCGCTTAAATACTTTCCAAGAAGTTCCCGGGTGTGTTCGTCATCATGGCAATAAACACATAGATTTTCCCAGTTCGAGCCATCCGAAGGATTATTCAGGTGATTTCCATCTTTGTGGTGGACGGTTAAAAGATGACTTGTTTTTTGATCAAATTCTCTTCCACATTTTGCACAGATGAGGCCATGTATTTTCAGAGAGCGTTCTCGGTAATCACTCCCTTTAGGACCGGGCTTTTTTAATTCCTTAAGAGCCTCATTAATGGATTGAAAGTCTCCTGTCTTGTGTGGTTGTCGCTTTCGATGAATTCGATAAGGTCTATTTTTCATATAAAAGACTTCTTATTCAGTGACGATATCAACCGTCATTTCAATTCTATCATTTGGATTATCGTTACCATCTCTGGGTTGCGATACAATTTTATCCACTACTTCCATTCCCTTCATTACCTCACCAAAAGCCGTATATTTTCCATCCAGAAAAGGAGCTTCCGGCACACAGATAAAAAATTGGGAGCCAGCGCTGTCCGGATGGGCAGACCTTGCCATGGAGAGCGTCCCTCGCCGATGGGGTTTATTGTTAAACTCGGCTTTGATTTGATAGCCTGGACCTCCCATCCCATGTTTTGAGCGGTCAGGGTTTTTTTAGTTGGGATCTCCTCCCTGAATGACGAACTTGGACGCGACCCTATGGAAAGTCGTCCCATTGTAAAAGCCTTTTTTAGCAAGTTCGATGAAGTTATTCACATGATTGGGCGCCACTTCAGGAAAAAACTTTAAAGTAATATCTCCTAATGTTGTGTGGATGATCGCTTGTTGTTCGGACATCTTCTTGAGCTCCTTAAGTCAGTTGGATAATTCCTTCAAACAAAGTGATAAAAATAAATTAAAATTAACAGACGAACACCCTAAAAATCAATAGGAAGGCAGATAAAAATCGCTTGTTTAGCTATGAAAATTCTGGTATTTATAATATCTGAAAGTGGAACGTGGAGAATGGTTTTTAAAGACCGACTCTCTACTTTCTACATTCCACCTTCCAATTTGAAGGAGGTGGTGGGTAATGATTACAGTCCCGGCACATAAGGTGAAACAATTTGGAGTGGAGTTCTATCAAACCTCTTTTACAGCTGGGGACATTGATGCCGAAGGAAAATTGGAATGTGTGGTGAAAAGCAACCGGGAGAAGAGCATCTACCGAAAGGTAACTTTTAAAGAGGATAAAATTGTTGGCTGCATTCTCCTTGGGAATATCAAGGGGAATTCCGAGATCCTTGATGCCATTGGAAAAAAGGTGAACGTGAAGGATTTGAAGAATCTCATTTTGGGGGATGATTTCGATTTTAAAAATCTGAAATAGACCAATAAAAAATCCACCGAGCTCATTGAGCTCGATGGATTTTTTGGGGGAAAAGAGTTAATGAAGAGGAAAAAGTTTTTATCTTGGTTACCACTATACACTATCAACATTAAAAGAAGATTAAAATAAGATTAAAATTCTCTAATCTTTCAACCCCTAAATCTGCCATGGGCAGGGGGGAGAATAGGGGCGGAGGTGGCCTATGGAAGAGGAAAGGAAGCTGACAGAAGAAGAATTTGTTCTCCAGGCGATTAAAAAATTGAGAAAAGAGCCATTCCGGGGAATCCACAGCGTCTACAGTGGATTTAATGAGGCCTTCAGAAAATATTTCGGGACTAATCCCGTAGAGGCCACTTCCAGATTGGCTGCTGAGGGAAAGTTAGAGACGAGGCCTTTTAAAGGAGGGGCGATGCTTTTCCTTCCTGGGGAGGCCCCGAAGAGACCTTCAGCCGATGAAATCATTCAATTGATATTGGAATCCGGAGACCGATCCCTTTCCGAAGAAGAGTTCGTCATCGAAGGGATAAAGAAATTAAGAAGAGAACCTTACAAGGGGATCCACAGCGTCTTCAGCGGGTTCAATGATGCCTTCCGAAAGCATTTCAACAAAGACCCAATCGAACTCACAAGCAAGATGGCCTCAGCGGGGAAGATTGAAATCATTCCATTAAGGAGTGGTAAAGGGGTGATGCTCTACCTTCCAGGAGAAGGGCCCAGGGGTAAAAAAACAGACGAAGCCTTGAAGAAGATTTTGGGATAATCTGCAAAAAACAGACCTATAAGAAATAGCTTTTCACATTTTGTCATTCCGGACTTGATCCGAAATCCAGTGTTTTCAATCCGGATTCCCGTTTTCACGGGAATTACACCTTAAGGGCTTGGATTGGATTATCGGTCAAATTCCTAATTTGAACAAGAATGGTTCCAAATATCTTGACGCCTCTATCCTTTTTTGATAATGTTCTAACATGCTAAAAAGACCGAGGCTGGATGCCCCGGGGAGCCTGCACCATATCATTGTTCTTTACCTTCTTCAGATATCCGCCGGGCTCTTTACTGAGAGCCCGGGCCTGTTCAGTACGTGGGTGTAGATCATAGTGGTGATGACATTGGCATGTCCCAACAGTTCCTGCACCGTTCGGATGTCATAACGCGCTTCAAGAAGATGCGTGGCAAAGAGCTTGTCCTGAGCTTGTCGAAGGAAGGGGCGCAAGGCTTCAATATCCTTTTTGGACCTGTCTTTCAAAGGTTTATCAGGGAGAAAACTGTCAAAGCCCTTAGCCCAGTTCACATAAAATGGCGAACGATCCGGCCGTACCCTGTTCTCTTCGGCGCACGCACGGTATGCTTCCCAAAAACCATCGCACCCTTTAGAGGAATTACCGAGATTCATGATTTTCACCATAGAAACCATTTTAATTTTAACAGATTAGGCAAACATCAGGCATGTAATGATAGACGGAATTATCATATCATAATATAATTTTTCCGTCTACTATCTGTTAGGCGAATTAAGAACCGGTTTTAGAATGGACATCATGATGACACACACTCCTTTTCTGACAAGGCTGAGAGCCCTTCTTGATGACCGGGGTAGGGATGTAATTTATCCCTGCATCCAGGATCTTGTCGACAATGGTCTCACTTTAGCACGCTTCTCTCCTGGTGATCGCATTCCACCACGTCAAGATGTAACCCAGTACATAGTGGCATGGTGCAAGCACGCGGGGCTAACCGAGGAAGAGTGTCGAGACTGGCTGATCGAATACTGTGCGGTTATGCTGTCTTCAATCTCCAAGACGTCTATCTCAGGAATACGGCACAGCACCAAATCTAACGTCAAGTACATATACCAGGCAGATATTCCATTTGTGTGCGAATGTGATAATAACCCTTTCAAGGCACAGTGCAGCGGCAACTGCCCAGCATATGCCGACATGCAAGCCAAGCTTACTGACAGGAAGAACAAGGGGCCCAATATAGGTCATGATGTTGAACGACTGACAGCAGTAATGGAAGCACGAAGCCCTTCGGCCAAAGAGACTTACAGAGACCAGTTTGAGACAGCGTTACAGGTCATCCGTAGCGAGATTGAGAGGGGAACGAAAAGGAAGACGATCATCGAGCTTCTGAATGAGCGCGGACTCAAGACCAGAACAGGAAGGAACTGGACATATTCCATTCTCGGGGCTGAACTAAGCAGCATAAATGGGTGCCATGACGGTCAGTGTGATCGTGAGCGATAAGGCACGCCCTGTACAGCAACCGAGACGTCGAACACCAGCATGGACGGCGACAAGCAATAGCCGCGCTGCGGAGGAGGCTTGGGTTCAGGCATTAATAATAAGGTATTGATCTTGCCTAACAATTCATTCCAGCGGATGGCTGATAGCCGCCGCTGAT
>PEUO01000011.1 GCA_002780715.1 Deltaproteobacteria bacterium CG03_land_8_20_14_0_80_45_14 | reverse complement strand
ACAGGAAAGAGATGGTAAAACATTATTTAGAATTTGAAAAACCCCTCATTGAACTGGAAAGAGAGATCGAAAATCTGAAAAGGTTTTCCAAGGGGAAACCCATCCACTTCGACGAACCATTAAAAAGTTTAGAAGAAAAGCTCCATCGTTTGCAAAAAGAAATATTTTCCAGCCTAACAGGTTGGCAAATTACCCAGTTAGCAAGACATATTGATCGGCCCAAAGCCTCCTATTATATCCAATGGATGTTTGAAAATTTTCTTGAACTTCATGGAGATCGAAACTATGGAGACGATCCCGCAATTATCGGGGGAGTGGCTAAGTTTAATGAGAGGTCGGTGACCATCATCGCCCAACAAAAGGGAGCGGATGCAAAGGAGATGGCCTATCGGAATTTCGGGATGCCTCATCCAGAGGGATATCGCAAGGCCCTGAGATTAATGAAATTGGCAGAGGCATTTAAAAAACCTATCCTAACGATGATTGATACGCCTGGCGCATTTCCTGGAGTGGGCGCTGAAGAAAGAGGCCAGGCGGAGGCCATTGCCAGAAATCTTAAAACGATGGTCATGCTGAGAACACCGATTATCGCCGTCGTTATTGGAGAAGGGGGAAGCGGGGGGGCTTTAGCCATTGGGGTGGGAGATCGAATTTTGATGTTAGAGCACTCGATCTATTCTGTGATCTCTCCAGAGGGATGTGCAGCCATTCTCTGGAAAGATGGCGAGAAGGGAAAGGAGGTCGCTGCCGAGTCATTGAAATTGACCTCCGCCCATTTATATCAACTGGGCGTGATTGATGAGATTATCAAAGAGCCGTTGGGAGGAGCTCATCGAGACCCAAAAGGAATGGCAGAAACTTTAAAAGAGGTGATCAAACGGCACTTGGAAGAATTGGAAAACATAAATATGGAGAAATTATTAAGCCTCCGTTATGAAAAGTTTAGAAGGATGGGCGCCTTCATTGATAACGGTAGAGGGTAGAAAGGTGCGCGGGGATTTAACAGGCCAATTCTGAGTTCGTAGATTCACTATCGGTCATAAGATGCCAAGAAAAATTGAAGTATTGCCAGAATCCATATCGCAGATCATCGCCGCAGGAGAGGTGATTGAGAGACCCGCTTCCGTAGTGAAAGAACTGATGGAGAATGCCATCGATGCCGGGAGTTCAGAAATCACCCTTGAGTTAAACGCCGGAGGGCTCCAACTGATTCGTGTGGTGGATAACGGAGAGGGAATGGATCAGGAGGATGTTCCAGTGGCCTTCCGAAGATACGCCACCAGTAAAATTAAAAAAGCGGAGGATCTTTATGCCATTCATACATTAGGATTTAGAGGCGAGGCCCTCCCTAGCATTTCCCAGATTTCTAAAGTGACTCTCAGGACCCGAACTTCCCATTCCCTCAGCGGGACGAAACTGATCTGTGAAGGGGGCAGAATAAAGAGCATTTCGGAGATAGGCTGTCCTCTTGGAACTGAAGTGGAAGTTAGAAATCTCTTCTACAATATTCCAGTCAAAAGAAAATTTTTAAAATCGATCCGTTCTGAACTGCGCTATGTTCTCAATCACTTTCTTCGATTGAGTCTTTCCCATCCCATGATTTCGTTTAAATTCATTCATGACGGCCGAACCCTTCACGAACATCTCAAAACGGAATCCCCTTTGGTTCGAATCGAAGTCATTTTTGGAAAAGAAATTTGTCGTCATCTACGGCCGATTGAATTTGAGGATGGGAAGATCAGTCTTTTGGGATTCGCCAGTCTCCCCTCTTTTTCAAAAAGAAATGGGGAAGGCGTTTATTTCTATGTCAACCAGCGCTTTATCAAAGACCGGATGATTTATAAAGCCATTTTGGATGCCTATCGCCATATCCTTCCCAGCCATCAATTCCCTGTCGTCATCCTCTTCATTAGCCTCCCTCCCTCTGCCGTCGATGTGAATGTCCATCCCACCAAGACCGAGGTAAAATTTATGGACCCCGAAAGAATATATCAGGTCGTTTTTGCGGCCATTCGAATGGTGTTAGAAGAAGGTTCCTCTCGGGGGGAAGACATGGGTCCTGTGGGAGGCAGAGGGGAATGGGTTTTTCAAAAGGGGGGCCGTCCCTCTTTTTGGGGTCATGAAACTTTATCCGCCCCTTCTTCCTTGACGGGTGGAAAAGAAGAAGGAATTCTTACCGTTCAGGATGGGGCAGGATTTCAATGGGAGGCCGAGAAGAAATGGCCCTATACCATCCTTGGACAAATCCGAGGGACGTATATTCTCTGCGAAGGAGAAGAGAATTTAATCTTTATTGATCAACATGCCGCCCATGAGAGAATTCTTTTCGAAAAGTTTAAAAAAGAATTTGAAAACAGGTCGATGATTTCAGAAAAGTTGCTCCTTCCCATCTTAATCGATTTGTCTGTAGAAGAATCGTATATTCTCGAATCTGCTGAGGAGGCGCTGAAAGCCATTGGATTTGAAATCGAGTCTATTGGCGAAAAGCTATTCGCCATTCGATCCATTCCGTCTTTTATCAATCAAAAGGAACCAAAAGAAATGGTCAGAGGGATATTGGATGAACTCTCTTTTTTAGAAAAGCAGGGGAAAGGGGAGGAGACGATTCATACCATTTTGGTCACCTTGGCTTGCCATTCTGCTATACGAGGGAACTTTATATTGAACAAAGAAGAGATGGATAAGTTGGCGCAGCATCTCATTCCCTTTCCTCCTTCTACCACCTGTCCCCATGGGCGCCCCATTTTTTTCATTTTTCCTTTGGATGAATTAAAAAAACAGTTTAAAAGGAAATGATTATTGGAATCAATGGAATCAACCAGTTTCCAACGAGCGCCTTTTATTCGAAGAATTGTCTTGACTTTTTAGAAATAGTAAAGCTAAAGTAATTTCCTGGTTAAAGTAGACATTTATGGTTTGCTATACGTCCGCTTTCAAGATAAGTTTGCTGCCTTAATTTTATGTTTTCTAAGCCTAGTCAGAGGGAGGGAAGTTATCGTTCCTTTTCTCCTCTATGTTTAAATCTTACTACCATATTACCTTTTTCTTCATTTTACTGACAAAGGAGGCTCATCGTTGTTCAAGTTGTCTCTTATCCCTAGAGAAAAAAAATTTATTGCCTTTTTTGAACAGGGCACCCAAAATGCAGTCAAGATAGCTCGGCAGCTAAAAGATATGGTCTATATCTGGGAAAATGTAAAGGAAAGGGTTGGGGTAATCACTGATTTAGAACACCAGGGAGATGCGATTACTCATCAAATTTTTGACCAATTACACCGCTCCATTATTACCCCATTCGATCGGGAGGATATCGCTCTGTTGGCTCATTCCCTCGACGATGTCACTGACTTTATCCATGCGGCGGCGGATGCGATGCTCCTCTACAAAGTAGAGCGCCCCACTCATAGGGCCAAAGACCTGGCCGATATTGTCGTTCAAGCAGTGATTGAAGTCGAACAGGCGGTCTCTGAGATGCACGACCGTATTGGGCGAAAGCAGCTTCTTAAGCGATGTGTAGAGATTAATCGCCTCGAGAACGTAGGGGATAACGTGTATCGCTCGGCAATGGCTGAGCTGTTTGATGACTCAGTAGATATTGCTGGCCTTATTAAGTGGCGTGAAATTTACAACCATATGGAGAGTGTTATCGACAGATGTGAGGATATAGCCAACATACTGGAAGGCGTGGCTATAAAGTATGCCTGAACTCCTGAGTCAACCCTATCTTCCATTCCAAGTTAGTTAGGCGAGCCAACCATGAGTATGTCTTTAACCCTAGTGCTGTTACTGGTTCTGGCGGCTGAATTTGCCAGGGGTGTAACTGACACCCCTAATGCTGTGCCACGGTAATCTCCACCTGTCTCCTTTCCCCTTGAGGGTGATATGGGCCTATTATTCATAATTTTTATCATATTCGTAGCCTTGGTTTTTGATTATACCAATGGGATGCATGATGCCGCGAATTCTATTTCAACCATTGTCTCTACCAGGGTTTTATCGCCCAGACAGGCTGTCATCTGGGCGGCGGTTTTTAATTTTGTGGCTTTTCTTATATTTAGTACGACAGTGGCTGAAACAATCGGCAAGGGAATGGTTGATATTAAGACAGTCACTACAACCATAGTTCTTGCGGGGCTTGGAGGGGCTATTTTTTGGAATATGATTACTTGGTATTTTGGACTGCCCAGTAGTTCTTCTCATGCTCTCATTGGCGGATATGCCGGAGCAGCTATTGTAAAGAGTGGCTTTGGAGTGATTATTGCGAGTGGTTGGTACAAAACATTGATTTTTATTGTCCTGGGGCCTGCTATTGGTTTATTTTTGGGATTTTTATTAAGGGTTATTTCAACCTGGATGGTATACAAACGAAGGCCGGCTGTTGTAAATAAGTGGTCACGGGTTTTACAACTTTTTTCTGCAGCTCTTTATAGTCTGGGTCACGGTGGCAATGACGCACAAAAAACGATGGGTATCATCACCAGTCTTCTTTTTGTCGGGGGTCTAATCCACGAGTTTAAAGTGCCTCTCTGGGTTGTTCTAAGCGCACACGCCGCTATTGGTTTGGGCACCTTGACCGGGGGCTGGCGGATTGTTAAAACAATGGGTCAGAAAATTACAAAATTAGAACCCATTGATGGTGTTTGCGCTGAGACATCCGCTGCCTTTAGTATTTTCTTAGCCACTCATCTGGGTATTCCAGTGAGCACTACCCATGTGATCACTGGCGCTATATCGGGGGTAGGTTCTGCGATTCGGTTTTCTGCCGTGCGCTGGGGTGTGACTATTCGTATTGTGTGGGCCTGGATTTTCACTATTCCGGCAGCCGCTATTTTGGCTGGCCTCATTTATTCCTTGTGTAGAATAGTCGCTTTCAACTGAAAAAGAATTCTCTGACTGGATTCAGGATTGCAACGGCAATGATCCGCATTCGGTTCTAAGCTATAAAAGTCAATACAAGCTGAAACAGACGAGGAGGCAATAACCATGGAAACAAGAACGACCTTTCACAAATATTTGGGAGAAGTCGAAGAGGATGTCCTGACGATGGGAAACAGGGTGGTGAGGGCGATAGACCGCGCTATTGAAGCATTGAAAAAACGGGATTTGACTCTGGCGCACCAAATCATTGCTGATGACGCCCAGATTAATGAGCAGCGGTTCAGCATAGAAGATAAGTGCATTGGACTCATTGCCACCCAGCAACCTATGGCAAGTGACCTACGCATCATTGTGGCTGTTCTCAATATCCTCACGGAGCTGGAACGAATCGGCGACTATGCCGAAGGGATTGCCAAGATTGTGATTATGATTGGTGATG
The DNA here is from genome assembly GCA_002780715.1 of Deltaproteobacteria bacterium CG03_land_8_20_14_0_80_45_14. Taxonomy (GTDB): domain Bacteria; phylum Desulfobacterota; class BSN033; order BSN033; family UBA1163; genus UBA1163. Next base: position 11,523 of record PEUO01000011.1, on the reverse strand, counting down.
AGGCGCCCTTAAAGCCGCTGATTGATATCCCGCGGATGGGGGAGATAACTCTCGAAATGATCAATAAAAGTCTCCAGTCTTTTGTCACCCGTGATGTCGAATTGGCGATGCGAGTCGTCAGTCTAGATAGTGTCGTGGACGGTCTTTACGACCAGGTCTTTCGGGAGCTCCTCACCTTCATGATGGTCGACCCCAAGACAACCAACCGTGCTACCCGCCTCATATGGGTTGCCCACAACCTCGAGCGTGCTGCTGACCGGGCCACTAATATCTGCGAACGGGTGGTGTTTACGGTAACGGGAAAAATGGAGGAAATAGGGGCTTCGAGGTACTAGGAAAAAAGCAGTTGGGCGCCCCTTCAGCCCAGTTCGGAGTCCGCTCCATGGTTCAATCCATATTTTTCTAAACGGTAACGCATGGATCGGAAATTGATATGTAGAAGCTCTGCCGCTTTCTTTTTAATCCCTTTCGTTTTATCCAAGGCTTTCATGAGAAGAGTCCTCTCAAGATCCTCCACCATCTTTTCAAGGTCAATTCCCTCATTCGGAATTTCGATGTCAACGGATCCTTTCTTCAGAAGGGGTTGTTCACTTAAATAGGAGCTCAAATTGTGCGGGGTGAGTTCTTGATTACTCTCTAAAGCCACTGACCTTTCAATAATATTTTGAAGTTCTCTCACATTGCCCGGATATTCATAATTGAGCAGAATTTGGAGCGCCTCAGGGGAAATCTTCGAAATGTTTTTATTTAACTCTTCAGAATATTTTTTTAAAAAATGACTCGCCAGAAGTGGAATATCTTCTTTTCGCTCCCTTAAAGAGGGAAGTTTGATCTGGATGACATTGAGACGGTAAAATAAATCTTCCCGAAACCGTTTTTCTTTCACACCCTCTTCGAGATCTTTATTCGTGGCGGAGATAATTCGGATATCCACCTGGATATCTTCTGTTCCTCCCACTCTCTTAAATTCTTTATCCTGTAACACTCTTAGTAATTTCACCTGCATGAGGAGAGGCAATTCGCTGATCTCGTCTAAAAAGATCGTCCCCTCGTCAGCGACTTCAAACAACCCCTTTTGGGTGGCAATGGCATCGGTGAAAGCCCCTTTCATATGACCGAAGAGTTCACTTTCGATGAGGGATTCGGGAATGGCGCCGCAATTTAATGTCACGAAAGGTTTCTCCTTACGGGAACTATTATAATGGATCGCCTTGGCTACCAACTCTTTGCCTGTTCCGCTTTCACCGGTAATCAAAATATTTGTTTTGGTGGGAGATACTTTCTCCAAAAGATCATACAAGGCCATCATTTTAGAGCTTTGCCCGATGATGTTTCCGAAATGATAACGGTCCCTGACCACCTGTTTTAGGAGGATGTTCTCCCTTTGGAGATTTTTCTTCTCCAATGCATTTTTTATAATCAATTTAATCTCTTCAACCTTGAAGGGCTTCGTGATGTAATCATACGCCCCTTCCTTCATCGCCTTAATGGCCGTATCAGCAGAGGCATAAGCCGTGATCATGATCACAATGGTTTCGGGTGCGATGGCTTTAATCTTTTTTAATGCGGAGATTCCATCCAACTTGGGCATGCGAATATCCAGAAGGACCAAGTCAAAGAGGTCATTGTCAATCAATTTGACGACTTCTTCTCCGTTCGAGGCAAGTGAGACTTTGTACCCTTCTTTTTTCAGCATGATATCCAAGAACTCCCTCATGCTTTGTTCGTCATCGGCCACTAATATTTTGTCCTGGATCATTCAATTTTCCTCTTTTTAATCGGCAGGGAGAAAAATGGTGAAGGTAGAACCCCTGCCCAACTCACTTTCCACTTTGATCACCCCATTGTGGTTTTCAATGATTTTATGGACGATCGAAAGGCCTAATCCCGTTCCATTTTCTTTTGTTGTAAAAAAGGGTTCAAAGATTTTCTCTTTCTCTTCTGGAGCCATCCCATTTCCAGAATCGACAATAGATATTTTGATCCATTCCTTTCCTCTCAACTGGGACGAGAGCGGAAGCCTGGCGACCCCCCAGGCATTCCCTTTTCCCAACTGGACATGGATTTCTCCCCCATTGGATATTGACTGGGCCGCATTAATTAAAAGGTTCCAAAAAACTTGTTTTATTTGGTCAGGGTCGATCGAGGCCCGTATTTCTTCATGGTCACTGGGTCGGAGGATACGGATTCCATCATGAAAGGAAGGGGAATGGGTGAACAGATCAACTGTTTCCTCAAGAATCCTCCCTATGGGATAGAGGATTTTATGGGTTTGAGGAGGTTGTGCAAAAAGCAGGAAGTCCGTGATCAGAGCATTGAGTCTTTCTGATTCTCTCAAGGTGATCTCCATCAGATGCTGTTGGCGATCATCTAAGGTGAGTTCGGTTTTTAACATTTGAATTGACCCGCTTAGGGATGCCAGCGGGTTTCTGATTTCGTGCGCCATCCCCGCTGCCAGAACCCCAACGGCCGCCATCTTATCCACACGTTTCATCTGTTCTTCCATCTCTTTAAATTTTGTAATGTCTTGAAAAATGAGGGTTTGGCCGATCAATGATCCCTCCGGGCCGGTCAGAGGAGAGATGGAAAACCCAAGATAGATTTTTCTTCCATCCTGGTTGGTCAAGATGGTTTCATAGCGTTGATAGTCGGAGGAGGGCGCCGAAGCCTTCTTTCTCACTTGTTCGATCACCCCATTGATTTTTGGAAACAGGTCGTAAAGGGAAGTATCTTTCAATTCCTCTCCGTTCCGGTTCAAGATCTTGTTGGCGGTCCTGTTTAAAAAAATAATTTTCCCGGAGAGATCGATCGTAAGAAGTCCGCTGTCCAGGCTCTGAATAATATTTCGGTTGAACGTTTCTAATTGATTGTAATCCACTTGCTTCTGGATGAGTTCTTTTTTCTTTTTCTTCAGTTCTTCAGAAATGACACTGCTCAAAAAAGCAACAATATAAAAGGTAGCCATATAAATGATTAAGGAATAAAAGATTTGGCTGGGGTCATAAATAGGAGGCTGTCCTACGGGGTTGATCCAATGATGAAGTTGGAGCAATAAAAGGAGGCCATAGAGTAAAGAGGAGAGGGAGGCTGAAAGAAGGGCCCCCCGTTTATAAAAGATCATGCTGCTTCCGATAATCGAGAAGATATAGGCGATGGGGAAAAAGCTTTCTTTTCCACCAGTAAAATAGATTAAAACGGTGATAAAAAGATGATCGATGATAATTTGGTAAAAGGCGTATTGATTGAGGTCCTTAATTTTTTTTAAAAAAAGCGCATAGACGATCGTCACCAAGTAAAAAAAACCTATAAAATAATAGAAGTTGTTGGTCATGGGGATGAAAAAATATTTCTTTTCAGAAACTTGGAAAGGGAAAGTGATGGTGAGAAGAAGGGTGAGGATGATGGTACGGCCCAACATTAATCCCTTCACATTTTTTAATATTTTTTGATGTGCATCAAGAGAAAGGGTTAAATTCGTGTTCATAAGATTCCATCCTTTAACAGGAAATGGAAATAGCAAAAATCTAACCTATCGCATTTGCCATTTGGAAGATAGGAAGATACATGGAAATTACAACGCCTCCGATCACAATCCCTAAGAAGACCATGAGGAACGGTTCCATAAGGGAGGTCAAATTGGTCACGGAAATATCCACTTCTTCCTCATAAAAATCTGCAATTTTAGACAACATGGAGTCTAAAGCCCCGGTGGACTCTCCAACGGAAATCATTTGGATGACCATGGGGGGAAAAAGTTTACTTCGGTTCAAGGGTTCCGCAATGGTTTCACCTTCCCGAATGCTGGTTCTCGCATTGAGGATAGCCGTTTCAATGGTTCTGTTCCCTGAGGTTCTTGAAACAATAGTTAATCCGTCTAAGATAGGAACCCCGCTGCTGACGAGAGTCCCTAATGTTCGCGAGAACCGAGCCACGGCAATCTTTTTGAATAACGGTCCAAACACAGGCAATTTTAAAAGGAGGCGGTCAAGGATAGCCCTTCCGTTTTGTGTTTGATAATATTTTCTGGCTATAAAAAACAAAAGAATGAGGGCTGGTATAAAAATGATTACATATTTTTTTATCAATTTACTTAATGTCATGACGATCAGGGTAGGAAGGGGTAAGGTTTGCCCCGCTGATTTAAACATGGTTTCAAAGACAGGGATGACAAAGATCATCAAGATCATCACAACGATAACAGCCACACCCACGATGGTGGCCGGATAGATGAGCGCTGATTTGACCTTCTTTTTCAAAGCTTCTGATTTTTCAATGTAGTTCGCAAGACGGTTTAAAATATTATCTAAGATCCCGCCTTCTTCACCCGCGACGACGAGGTTCGTATACAATTCGTTGAAGGTCGCAGGGTGTTTTTTAAGGGCTCCAGCAAAGGTAGAACCTCCCTCCACCTCTTCCCTGATTTCTCGAATAACATCTTTGAAAACTTTACTTTCTTGTTGCTGGGATAGAATTTCCAAGGATTGAACTAATGGCAATCCCGCATCGATCATGGTTGCAAGTTGTCTTGTAAAAATCGCAATCGATCGCTGCCTCACCTTTTTCTTGAAAGAGAAAGGAATCTTAAACTCTTTTCCCTTGGTAAAGACTTTAGTCGGGATGATATTCTGTTGTCGAAGGTGGATTCGAATAGCTGCCTCGCTGGGCGCTTCCATCTCCCCCTTTTTGATAGCCCCTTTAGCCGTCTTTCCTTCCCATTTATAAATTGGCATAATTTATTCCCTTCTGTTTTAAAAAAAAGTTTGTCTCACGGTAATGGTAAAGGGTAAGATGCCCGTTTCGTCATTGGGTTATGTCTTTGGCCGACCTGCCTGTGGCCGCCCCGACCGAGGCAGGTCTTGAAGTTTTCACGTAACCTTCTAACGTTAAACCAAACGGGCCCTGAACCTAACATGGTACAGGGCGGGCTTCATAACCGTCGCCATATCCCCTGATCCGAAAAAAGGGGTTAGGCTGTCCTCATAGGCCTTTCCTTCTTCACCATCCCAATATTGGAGGTGGAAAGCATTTGACGAAATTCATCTAAATTATGGCTTCGCTCCATTGCATCCTCTAAGGAGATGATATGACGTTCCACCAGTGAAAGAAGGGCCTGATTCATCGTTTGCATTCCGAATTTTGTTTGCCCTACCTGCATCAGTGAATAGATCTGTTGAATTTTATCCTCGCGAATAAGGTTTCGAATCGCAGGGTTTGGAATCATCACCTCCATGGCTAAGGCGCGTCCTTTACCCCCTAACTTTGGAATGAGCTGTTGGGCGCACACTCCCTCTAAAACAAAGGAAAGTTGTGTCCGGATCTGGGTTTGTTGATGGGGAGGAAAGACGTCGATGATACGATTGATCGTTTCCACACAGGAATTGGTATGCAATGTGGCGAATGTCAAATGGCCTGTTTCAGCGCAGATGAGGGCGGCCTCGATCGTTTCCAGATCCCTCATCTCGCCGATCAGAATAATGTCTGGGTCTTGCCGGAGGACGTGTCGAAGGGCGGCGGTAAAACTTTTTGTATCTTGGTTCACCTCTCTTTGATTAACGATGCAACTTTTGTGACGATGAAGGTACTCGATCGGATCTTCGATGGTCACGATATGAGCGCTTTTTTCATTATTGATCTTATCGATCATAGCGGCTAAGGTTGTTGATTTTCCGGTTCCCGTTGGCCCTGTCACCAATACAAGACCCTTGGGTTTCTTAAGCAACTCATTGGCAACGTGAGGGACTCCCAATTCAGAAAAATTGAGGATGTCAAAGGAAATGGCTCGAAAGGCCCCCGCTACGGCGCCCCGTTGCATATAGATATTCCCTCTGAAGCGGCTCAATCCTTTAATTCCAAAAGAAAAGTCTAATTCCCACTCCTCCTCAAACTTATGTCGCTGGGCGTCGGTCAATACGCTATAACAGAGTCTTTTCGTATCGGGTCCCGTCAGGACAGTGTTCTCAACGCTCACCAACTTTCCGTCAATTCTGAATTGAGGAGCGGCCCCTGTGGTGATGTGTAAATCGGAGGCCTTTTTCTCAATGACGGTTTCAAGCAATTTTTGTAATTCAACCATATTTCTTTCCCTCCCAATTTTCCCTTCGATGAGTTATCGATCCTCGATGGTTGACCGAAGAACTTCCTCAATGGTCGTGACCCCATCTTTGATCTTCATCACTCCGCTTTGCCTCAATGTCTTCATTCCCAAACGCATCGCTTCCTTTTTAATTTCAGAGGTGGACGCCCTGGATAAAACAAGCTCTTTGACCTCTTCTCTCATAGGCATCACTTCATAAAGACCGATTCTGCCTTTGTATCCGGTGTTATTACAAATGGGACAACCCTTTCCTTTATAAACCTGGAAGGATTTGACCTCATCGGGTGGGATCCCCAAATCGATTAAAAGTTGAGGATGGACTTTGACAGGCTCCCTGCAATCCATACAGATTTTGCGGATTAACCGTTGGGCCAGAATTAATATCACCGCTGAGGAGATTAGAAAGGGTTCGATTCCCATGTCAATTAATCTTGTAATTGTTCCAGGGGCGTCATTGGTGTGAACGGTGCTGAGGACGAGATGCCCGGTTAAGGAGGCTTGAACCGCAATCTGAGCGGTTTCAAAATCTCGAATCTCACCCACCATGATGATATCAGGGTCTTGCCGGAGGAAGGACCGGAGGGCCGAAGCAAAGGTGAGTCCAATTTCTTCATGCATCTGGACTTGATTAATCCCCATAAAATTATATTCAATGGGATCCTCTGCCGTGATAATATTCTCGGTCTCTTTGTTCAATTCGGATAGGGCTGAATAGAGAGTGGTCGTCTTACCGCTTCCCGTGGGGCCGGTCACCAGGATCATTCCAACAGGCTTGTGGATCGAAGCCTTTAAATCAACCAAGGAAGATTCTTCAAATCCCAGTTTAGTCATGTCCAATTGCAAGGCAGATTTATCTAATAGACGGAGGACGACTTTTTCACCAAAAAGGATGGGGATGGTAGAGACACGAAAGTCCATTTCCCGTCCCTTTCCCAGCCGTAACTTGATCCTTCCATCCTGGGGGAGTCGCTTTTCAGCAATATCCAATCTCGCCATAATTTTTAAGCGTGAGGTCATCGCATTTTTAATTTGAATGGGAAGCGACATATCCCGCCTCATTACACCGTCAATCCGATATCTCACTCGGAATGTCCTCTCATAGGGTTCAAAATGGATATCGCTGGCTCCCAATTTTATGGCTTTGATCAGAATGCCATTGACGATCTTGATGATAGGGCCTTCCATATCTATGGAATCCTCTAAATTTTGTTGAGCTTCGACGACTTCGACATTATCTACGGCTCCATGAACCAGTTTATCAAAATCATCTAAATCGACCACATCGTCGATTGCGATCCCGTCACCGGAGGCGTTGATCTTTTCATCATCCAGTTCAAAATCGGCAGCTTGGAAGGAGACACTTCCCATCCCAGCAACATTTCCGCCCCCTCCATAATATTTTTTTATTGCATCAATGATCTCCGTCTCGGAAGCAACAACAGGTTCAACATTGAAGCCGGTCATAAATTTAATTTCATCGATCACGACGATATTGCTGGGATCGGACATTGCCAAAGTCAATTTAGGACCCATTCGGTTGATGGGAATGATGAAATACTTTTTTGAAATGCTGGATGGAACCAATTTGATCACATTTGGATTGATTTCCATCTTCGAAATTTTTACGGAGGGAACCCTATATTGGGCGCTGAGAAAGGATAATAACTCATCTTCTTTAATATATCCTAATCTAACCAGGTTCGATTCTAAACGACCCCCCTTTAATTTCTGTTCCTCTAAGGCCTTTTTAAGTTGTTCGGGGTTAATATAATTTCTTTTTACGAGGAGTTCGCCTAAACGTTCTGTCAATTTTTGCTCCCTCTTAAGTTTTCGGAATAATTTAAGATATTAAAAAAGATAAATTTTTGTCAAGAGTAAACCCCGTTAGAAATTCCAGTCATTCGACCCAGAGGCTCTCGACGGGCGCGGCATTATTTCTGACGGGGTAAACTAATTAAAGCAAAATAAGTGCCAATTTTTGTCTGTTTTTAATTATATGAATTTACGCAAGTTTTTTATTTTTTCAATTCTTTTACTTACAAAATGGTGCAAAAAAATGGCACAACTGGTTAATAATTAGCCAATACCCCCTCACTCCCTCCCTCTCCCCGCTGGGGAGAGGGGAAGGGTGAGGGCAGATTTCAATTCATCATTAGAGGAGAAGAGAGGGGCAATTTGACAATGAAGGAACTTCCTTTTCCTAATTCGCTCTCTACTTTAATTTCACCCTGGTGGGCTTCGACGATCCACTTGCAAATGCTGAGGCCAAGGCCGCTTCCTCCTTGCTCCCTTGACCGAGCTTTATCTACTCGAAAGAACCGGTTAAATACTTTTTCCTGATCCTCTTTGGCAATTCCAATTCCCGTATCGGACACAATGATTTTAACAAATTCACCCCTCTCACCTTCTACCCAGTTTGATTGGTTTTTTACAGGAGGCGGATATTCTTTTTGGAGGGTGATATGGATAGAGCCTCCCTCTTCAGTGTATTTAATTCCATTTTCGATCAAATTTATAAATAACTCTCTAAGCCGCAAAGCATCCCCAAAAATATGAACATCCTGATGATGGTTTGACGTGGAGAGATGAAGCTTCTTGGACTGCGCTAACACATCCATTTGAGCGACGATTTCATTGAGGATCTCCGTTAAATTAATATCTTCCTTATTCAACCTTATCTCTCCGGTATCCGCTTTTGAAAGAATTAAGAGATCCCCAACGATTTGGGACATGCGATTAATTTCTTCTAAGTTACTTTTCAGGGTTTGTTGATATTCTTGAGGGGTCCGTTGTTTTCGGAGCGTGACCTCCACTTCTCCTTTGAGAATGGTCAAGGGCGTTTTTAATTCATGTGAAGCGTCTGAGCTAAATTGTTTAATTTGTCTGAAAGATTGATCAAGCCGAGAGATCATCTCATTGAAGGTTTCAATCAACCTTGATATTTCATCTTTCACCTTGGGAGGGATAATCCTTTGGTTTAAATTTTGGGAGGTGATCATTCGCGCCGTCTGAGTAATATTATCAACAGGTTTCAATGCTTTATGAGCAAGAAATTGTCCCCCAAGAATGGCCACCATGAGAGCTAAAGGGACGGTGATGATTAAAATAAGGAATAGTTTGTTGAGGGCATCCTCAACCTCCTCTAAAGAAGAAGCGATTTGAACAATTTTTGTGACATGATTATTCTCGATGACGGGGAAGGTGATGATTCTCAAAGGAGTGTTTCCTAAAGAACGATTGGTTTCAAAAGTGATGAGGCCCTTCGATGCATTCTTCAGGGCATTTAAACTGATAGGGAGTTGAACATTTTTTAAATTGTCAGATTTCCGACCAATGTTTCCCGATTCATCTAAGACTTGAATAAATTTCCCTATTGGTTTTAGATTCATGGAGGTTTCAAGGGCTTGGTCAATATTTCCGAAGCCAAATTTCGATAGGGGAGACGAAGATTCCGAGGCAATGAGTTCAGCCAGAGACCTCAATTTATTATCCACATCTCGATGGAGACTTTTTGAGAGGGTGAAATATAAAAAACTACTAAAGGAAATTAATAAAATTCCCAATATCAAGACATACCACAGGGTAAGTTTAAATCGAAGACTTCCGAAATGCATTCACACCCTTTTCATGATATAACCGACCCCCCGAATCGTTTGGATCAGTTTAGGTTCAAATCCCTTATCTATTTTTCTCCGAAGATAGTTCACATAGACATCGACCACATTGGTCATCGAGTCAAAATCGTAATCCCAGACATGTTCGGAAATCATGGTCCGGGTGAGGACTTTATCTGGATTCCTCATAAAATATTCTAAGAGAGCATATTCCTTGCCGGTGAGCTCAACTTCTTTCCCTTTCCTCATGACTTTATGGGTCACCAGAGATAAGGTCAAATCAGCTATTTTTAAAATAGGTTCCTTATCTGTTTTTTCCCGCCGTAAAAGAGCGCGGATTCTGGCTAAGAATTCTAAAAATTCAAATGGTTTCGTTAAATAATCATCACAACCGGCATCCAAACCCTTCACAATATCTTCCACGGTATCCTTGGCGGTCAACACCAATATTGGGACATTGTTTCGATTCCCCCGTATTCTTTTTAACACTTCTAATCCATCGATCTTTGGGATCATCAGATCAAGAACAACTAAATCGTATTCATTCACCTCTGCCATGTAAAGGCCTGATTCCCCATCATAAGCATTGTCCACCGCATAACGTTCCTCTTCCAATCCTTTTTTAATAAAATTGGAAACTTTTTTCTCATCTTCAACGACTAATATTCTCATCCTCATTCCTTATCAGGTTGGAATAATGGAATGGTGGAATGATGAGACATTAGACCCAATATTCCAATATTCCAACATTCCATTAACATGCTAACATTATAAAGACAATTAAAAATAATTCAATAGCCAAATTCTATGAGACCTTGACACTTCATCTTAACTTTGTTAGCATTTCCCAAAATTTCTATTCTCCAAGGAGAGAAGAAACGTTGATAAAATTGGCAGGTATCCAGATATCCTGTTGTGAAGCGAAAGAACGAAATATTGAAAAAGCGGTTAAATTTACTCAAATCGCGATAGAAAAGGGCGCGAACCTCATCTGCTTCCAAGAGTTATTCACGACCCATTGGTTTCCAAGAGAAATGAACAAACGCTTTTTTCCCCTGGCCGAGAAGATGGATGGTTTCACCATCACGAGAATGCAAAAGTTGGCGGAAGAATACGGGGTCGTATTGATCTGTCCTATTTTTGAAATCGAGGAAGATTCTTTCTATAATTCAGCGATCGTCATCGATGCAGGCGGAGAGATTTTGGGAAGTTATAGAAAGATTCATGTTCCTCAAATTCCTCTGTGGGAAGAGAAATATTATTTTTCACCTGGAAACCACAGGCTCCCTGTTTTTAAAACAAAGTTTGCGCCCATCGGTGTTCAGATCTGTTGGGACAATTTCTTTCCAGAGGGTTCAAGAATATTAGCCTTAAAAGGAGCCAAGATTATTTTTTCTCCTACCGCCGCTGCTTTTGCTTCACAGAGAAAATGGGAAACGGTGATCTCAAGCAATGCCATTGCCAATGGGGTCTATATTTTCAGAGTGAATCGAGTAGGGAGCGAAGAGAAACAAGATTTTTATGGAAGGTCCTTTTGTATTTCCCCAGAGGGAGAATTACTGGATAAACCGACAGGGATGAAAGATAGCATTGCTTTAATCGAAATTGATTTAAAAAATATTGATAAGGCGAGGAAGGAGTGGCCTTTTTTCAAAGATAGGAGACCCGAAGTCTATAAGGAAATCGCAGAGAGCATAGAGCAAAGCGCCCCCCCTCCTCTCCTCCCCCCGCAAGTGGGGGAGGACTAAGGTGGGGGGATACACTATGCGCTATGCGCTCGGCGTTATTTGTTATACATGACGACATAGGTCTTAA
>PEUO01000026.1 GCA_002780715.1 Deltaproteobacteria bacterium CG03_land_8_20_14_0_80_45_14 | reverse complement strand
TGGGGACTTTCGTAATGTCATTCTGAAGGAGCCCTAGCGACTGAAGAATCTCGCTGTATTTTCACCGAGAATTGCTGGTTTTATTTGTTAAATTCGTTGCCATTCAAATAATTCGTTTGATTTTGCGTTATGAGAAAACTACAACCCGGCGATGAGATCGTCAAGATCGATGAAGAATTAGGCATCGCCTGGATCCTGCTTCCTCCTGATACCAGCCTGGGAGGATTTCGGGGTATCTCCCCTCGGATCATGGATGAGAAGAAATTTATTGCTGCCAAGAAAAAATCGGAAAAGGAGAAGGGTTAAAGACCCTTTGAGACCTCCTTTTAATGCTTTATCCTTTCCTCCTTCCTTTTTTCTTGAGCCCAACTACCCAAAACCCCTCCATGGGTAATAATCCCGTTGGGATCGGCGCTGATGGCTTTGAGATAACAATGTTCTGCTTTCGCCGCTTCTCCTATTTGTTCGTAGCACTCCCCCATCAAGTTGAGGGCGTCTTTAAAGGTAGGCAAAAATTGGATGACCTCTTCCAGGGTGTTGATGGCTGCATGGTATCGTTGCAATTTCCAGAAACACATTGCCAACCAATAGTGACCTTGGTAGTGTTTTGGGTTCGCACGAATCACCTTTTCATAATAAGGGATGGCGGTCTCATACATGCCCCTCCGATAAAAAAGCCCCCCCAGATTTAAAAAAACGGGAATACAGTTCGGGTCCCTTCTTAACATTTCTTTGCAGACCCTGACCGCCCTCCTTAAAAAATTAGCCTGGTCATAGGCATTGGCCTTCCCAAAAAGATAATTGGTCCTGATCTCCTCTAAGGAAAGATCTTCCCAAACCAGATCTTTGAGGAAATTCCAGAAAATCGGAATCATACAAAAAATAAATCGGAATACTCTCCATGGCATGCTATCTTCCTCTATACATGGAAGCGAAAATGAACGATATCTCCGTCTCGGATTAAATAATCTTTTCCCTCAGAACGAAGAAGTCCTTTCTCTCTCGCACTATGCTCAGACCCACAGGTTATAAAATCAGAAAAGGAAATAACCTCTGCACGAATAAATCCTCTTTCCATATCGCTATGGATTTTCCCTGCGGCCTTAGGGGCTGGGGTCCCCCTTGGAACGGTCCAAGCTCTGAGTTCAGAACTAACTGTTGTGTAAAACGTGACGAGGGATAGGATTTCATATCCCACTTGAACTAATCGCTCTAAGCTTGAACCCTCCAGACCCAACTCTCTTCTGAATTCCTCCCTCTCTTCCTCCTTCAATTCCGCAAGCTCTGCCTCCAGATCACCGCAGATGACGACCACCTTATTCCCCTCTTTTTTTCCCCACTCCGTAATGGCCTTCAAACAGACCCCTTCTCCCTTGAGCTCTTTTTGATCGACATTGGCGACATAAAAAACAGGATTCGCCGTGAGAAGGTGAAGATCCAAAAAGATCGTTTCTTTTTCTCCGGTCACGTGGAAGGTCCCTGCCCTATAGCCCTGGTTCAAAGCGGATTGGACTTCTCGGCAAACCTCCAACTCCAATCCGGCTTCCTTAACACCCACCCGATACATCTTCTCTGTCTTCGCCATTCTCCTCTCTATGGTCTGAAGGTCAGCTAAAATGAGCTCGGTATCAATAACTTCAATATCCCTTACCGGATCAATGGAACCGAAGTCATGAGCTATGTTTTCATTATTGAAACAACGAACCGTGTGGGCAATGGCATCCACATTTCGTATGTGATCCAGAAACTGATTCCCCAGTCCTTCACCCTTGCTTGCTCCTTTGACCAATCCGGCAATATCGAAAAATTCGAGGGTGGTGGGAATCACTTTTTTGGGACGGATCAACTTGGCAATACTTTCCAGCCTCTTATCCGGAACGGGGACAATGCCTATATTCGGGTCGATCGTACAGAATCGGTAACTTGCTACCTCTGCCCCGGCAGCCGTCAGGGCATTGAATATCGTCGACTTCCCCACATTCGGAAGACCGACAATCCCACATCGAAAACCCATCTATCCCCCCTGAAATTGTCTATTGTGAATAGGTTACGGTTAGGAAGCCCGTATCGTTTAGCGTCAAAGGTTGAGAGGGTAAGAATCTTAAGACGATTTACGTAACCCCTTAACGAAACGGGCTTCGTCGTGAGCTCAGCCGAACGGCATTTTTACCTTCACCGTTAGAGCTTAGACTTTTATTTTCTAATTTATATTTGTATAATAAAACGAAGAGAAAATAAAGCTTTTAATGTTTTGGAGAAAAAAAGTGAAGCGGCAGAATCGTATCATGTTGGAGACGGCCTGTGCCATCGCAAATAAAACCCGTTCGAAAGGGGTTTTGCTTTATGCGGATATGATTGAAGACTACGAAACTTTAGCTAAAATCGGCCAGGAAAAACAGGTTGACCTGATCCTTGCCATCAAGGATGAATCCTCTTTTCAGGACGCCACTTCAGTCTTTAAGAAAGTACTTCGAATCCCCGATGTCCCTCTGGGACGAATTAATCAAATCAAGATGGCCATCATCCAGGCCCTCTCAAAGGGTCTGGTTCAAAAAGGGGATAAATGGGTCTGCCTCTCCGGCATCCCTCAAACAAAAGTTCTGGATAACCTCCTCATCCTCGAATTCGGGAAAGAGTTCGAAATCATCTCCTCCTCTGATCTTCCAGTGATTTCAGAGATTGTGAGACCGGAAGTCTTCGAAACCGTTCTCAGCCTCGCTTTAGGAATCTCTATAGAAAGGAAAGAAGGAAGAAAACCTGTTGGAACCATCTTCGTCCTAGGAAAGCATGAAGAGGTTCTTAAATTCTCACACCCCATGGTCATCAATCCCTTTCAGGGATATCCAGAAGGGGAACGAAATATTTTGGATTACCGGCTGAAAGAAACTGTTAAAGAATTTTCCTCCATTGATGGGGCATTCATTTTCCGAGAAGACGGGGTCATCTTAGCAGCGGGCCGGCATCTGGACGCATCTGGTGAGAATATCGAAATCCCATTGGGTCTTGGAAGTCGTCATCGAGCGGCAGCCGGGATTACCAGTCTCACCGATGCCCTCGCCATCGTCATTTCCGAGGAAACAGGAGGAGTGCGTATTTTTCATCATGGAAAGATCTTCATGGAAATTGAAAAGGGAGAATAATCCCTCCCCCCCTTTAGAGACTGTGTCACAATGAGGGAAATGCTATGTTTGTCATTCTAAACTCTTCGCCATGTGTCACCCTGACCCTGAGAGAACCGAAGGGGAAGGGTCTCGCTTTTTGGCTCAGTGTAAACTCCGTGAAGAATCTCATAGAGTCAATAAGTTAGAAAACAGAGATTCTTCGGCTTACGCCTCAGAATGACATTGTGACACAGTCTCTTTAGCAAAGGGGGGAGAAGGGGGATTTGCTTTCAGAATAAACCGGGGAAACGGGATAGCACGGGCGCTAACAATAACGAGATGACTGACATTAGCTTAAGCATGATATTAAGTGATGGCCCGGCAGTGTCCTTCATAGGATCGCCGGTCGTATCCCCTACTACTGCAGCTTTATGGGCGTCTGATCCCTTTCCTCCAAATTGACCGGATTCAATCCATTTCTTAGCATTATCCCAGGCCCCCCCAGCATTATTTAGAGTGACGGCAAGGATAAATCCAACGGCAAGGGCGCTGATGAGGAAGCCACCAAGAGCGAATTTGCCAAGGATCACACCCACCAGAATAGGCGCAATGATGGTCATGATCGAGGGAGCCAGCATTTCCTTCAATGCCGCTCTCGTGCAGATATCCACACACTTACCATATTGGGCTCTTGTCTTTCCTTCCCTAAGACCTGGTATTTCGCGCCACTGTCGCCGAACTTCATCCACAATAAGTCCTGCAGTCACACTTACTGATTTCATGGTCATGGCGACAAAAACGGCTGGGATTAAGGCGCCAATCAAAATACCAACGATAACAGGCGGCGAGAGTAAGCTTAACTCAGGTGGGGCTGTTATTTTTCCATCGGTGGAGATAGTTACTAAACCGGCCGCTAAAGCATAAGAAAGAATTAGGCCGAGGGAATTCAAAACAGCAGCGCCAATGGCAAAACCCTTACCGGTAGCCGCTGTGGTATTGCCCAGGGAATCTAAGGCATCGGTCCTCTCTCGCACTTCCGGCGGTAATCCTGCCATAGTGGCAATGCCCCCAGCATTATCAGCCACAGGACCATAGGCATCGGTAGCTAAGGTTACACCCAGAGTGGACAGCATACTGGCAGCAGCTATAGCTACTCCGTAAAAGCTTGCAAAATGGAAGGCTATAATAGTTGCTATGGCTACAAGAAGAACGGGTGGCCAGGTGCTCATTAAACCGACAGCAAAGCCACGGACAATAGTGGCGCCACCACCAATAGTAGACGCCTGTGAAATTTCCCTTGTTGGCTTAAAGGCATAAGATGTATAGTAATTGGTGCTTTCTCCCATGAGCACCCCTGCTATT
>PEUO01000204.1:11147-16901 GCA_002780715.1 Deltaproteobacteria bacterium CG03_land_8_20_14_0_80_45_14 | reverse complement strand
TTTGCACCGTTCCGAAGATTAGAGGGTCCTACCGAAGTAGAAAGCTTCGATCCGTCCTGGGAGAGGCTGAAAGGCTTGCGGACCAGGGAGTTCAGGAACTCATCCTGATCGCTCAGGATACCACGGCTTATGGAAGAGACCTCCAAGATGGAACCAATTTAGAAAAACTTCTGAAAAACCTGGTCAGCGTGGAAGGGCTTCGTTGGATCCGAATCCTCTATTCCTACCCCAGGGCAGACAATTTCACCGATGGGCTTCTTGAACTCATGGCTCAAGAAGAAAAGATCTGTCCTTATCTTGATCTCCCCCTCCAGCACATTGATGATGAAATTCTCAAACGAATGGGGCGAAGATCAAAGGGTGCAGAAATTCGGAGTCTCTTACAAAAGATCAGGACTTTTCTTCCACAAGTCAGTTTGCGGTCCTCCTTGATTGTGGGCTTTCCAGGAGAAAAGGAAGGTCAATTCAAAGCGCTCCTTGATTTTGTGGAAGAGACTCAGTTCGATCACCTCGGTGCCTTTAAATACTCTTCGGAAGAAGGAACGCCTGCCTCCCGACTCCCTCATCCCATCGTGGAGAGTGTGAAGGAAGAACGTCTGAGAGCCTTGATGGAGATTCAGAAAAAGATCTCTTTAAAAAAATATCAAGGAATGGTGGGCCAAAGGAACGTGGTCCTCGTAGAGGGACCACAACGTAAACGAGGTGTTTTACGGGGGAGGCTTCAAACACAAGCCCCTGAGATCGATGGCTCCGTCTTCTTGGATGGAAAAGCTCAACCTGGCGATTGGGTAGAAGCCCGAATGACCCAAGCCCTTCCTTATGACCTGGTTGCCCAGATCGAAAATGTCCTCTCATGACCTCCTGGAAACGCCTTTCCCCTTGACGGATATGTGAAAATGGGTTAGTTTGAGAAATCTTAAAACTTTCTTAAATCTTAATGAGATTAATACCATAGGGAAAGGCTGCCTTTCGGAGCTGAGGAGATGGACGAAACGAGCGAACTGATCCAACAGAGGATCCGAAAACTGGAGGATTTGCGAAAGAATGGGATCGATCCCTACCCAAATGATTTCAGGGTCACCCATACTTCCAGAGATCTTCATGAGACCTTCGATTCCCTCTCTGATGAAGAATTAAAATCGGGTGGAGAAACTTTCTGCCTTGCGGGTCGGATCATGGCGATCCGTGATTTCGGCAAGGCCAGTTTTATTCAAATTCAAGATCGAAAGGGAAGAATCCAGGCTTACCTTCAAAGGGATATCGTCGGCGAGTCCGCCTTTCAACTTTTTAAAACATTCGATATCGGAGACTTCATCGGATTGGAGGGAAAAATCTTTCGAACAAAGACTCGTGAACTGACCCTCCAGGTTCAGAGATTTCGGCTTCTGGTGAAGTCTCTTCGACCCCTTCCGGAGAAATGGCACGGTCTCACCGACATCGAAGCCCGTTATCGTCAACGTTATTTAGACCTCATCGCGAATCCCAAGGTCAAAGAGATTTTCCTCACACGAATCAAGGCGATTCAGAAGATTCGAGATTTCTTTACCCAACGGGATTTCATTGAGGTGGAGACTCCTATGCTTCACCCCATTCCCGGAGGCGCAACGGCCAAACCCTTCAAGACCCATCACAATGCCCTTGATATGGAACTCTATATGAGGGTCGCTCCAGAACTCTTTCTAAAACGATTGGTGATCGGAGGGCTTGAAAGAATCTTTGAGATCAATCGCTGTTTTCGAAATGAAGGGATCTCCACTCAACACAATCCTGAATTCACCATGCTCGAATTCTATCAGAGTTATGCTACTTACGAAGACATGATAAAGATGACCGAGGAACTTCTCTGCTCCATGATCAAAGAAATTCATGGTGGACTCCGCTTTACCTATCAGGGGAAAGAACTCGATTTTACTCCTCCCTGGAGAAGGATCCGTTTCAATGACTCTCTTTTGGAATATGGAAAGGTTGATCCGGCTATCCTGAAAGACCCATCCAAAGCGATCGAAGTAGCCAAGAAGCTCGGCCTTGAAATGCAAAAAGGAACCTCCCATGGAAGAGCCCTGGCCGATCTTTTTAAAGAAATGGTTGAGCCTCAACTTCTTCAACCTGCCTTTGTGATCCAATATCCCACAGAGGTCTCTCCTCTCTCACGTCGGAACGGGAATGATCCTGAAGTGGCGGACCGATTTGAGCTCTTCATTGCCGGCCGGGAGATCGCAAACGGTTTCTCTGAACTGAATGACCCCGTAGATCAACGGGAACGTTTTGTCCAGCAGATGAAGGAAAGGGGTGATGAGGCCGATGCGGTTCTCACCCTCGATGAGGATTTTCTTCGGGCTCTCGAATTCGGGATGCCCCCCACGGCTGGCGAAGGAATTGGGATCGATCGTTGGGTCATGCTCCTCACCGATGCGCCTTCCATCCGAGATGTCATCTTCTTCCCTTTACTTCGAATGGAGAAGTAATGTCCTATGAGATATGAATGGTTTATCGGTCTGAGATATCTCAAAGCGAAACGGAAACAGACCTTCATTTCCATCATCACGATCATCTCCATCGTCGGGGTCATGGTGGGAGTGATGGCCTTGATCGTTGTTTTAGCCGTGATGAGCGGTTTTGAAAAGACCCTGAAGGAAAAGATCCTGGGCACCCAAGCTCACCTCGTCCTCCTCAAGGCCAGCCAAGAAGGTATGGATCATTATGAAGAGGTGGCGAAGAGGGTTCAAGAGGTAAAGGGCGTGGCCTCCGCTGCCCCATTCATCTTCAACCAGGTGATGCTCTCTTCCGAGTCAAATGTCTCCGGTGTGGTGATTAAGGGCATCGACCCGGACCGAGTGGGAAAAGTAACTGAATTGGTCCACAATATGAAAGCCGGCCGCCTCCAAGACTTGAAAGAAGTAGGAGAAAGTGATCTTGCAGGCGTCATCCTTGGAGTTGAATTAGCGAAGCATCTCGGTGTTTCGATCAACGATGCGATCCAAGTGATCTCTCCTCTTGGCACCATGACGCCCATGGGAATGATGCCCAAGATGAAGCGTTTTCGTGTCGTGGGTATCTTTTACTCCGGAATGTATGAGTATGACAATACCATGGCTTATGTCTCTCTGGAAAGCGCTCAGAAGTTCTTCGGCATGGGAGCCCGCGTCACAGGGATCGAGATCAAAACCAACGAGATCTATAAAGTGAAAGAAATTGGAAAGGAGATCCGCCAAAAGTTGGGATTTCCCTTCTGGACGAAAGACTGGATGGAGATGAACAGAAACCTCTTCTCCGCCCTCAAGCTGGAGAAGATCGCCATGTTTATCATCCTCGTCTTGATCGTTTTAGTGGCCGCCTTCAACATCATCTCCACGCTCATCATGGTGGTGATGGAGAAGAATAAGGACATTGCCATCCTAAAATCAATGGGCGCCCCTTCCAAGGGGATCTTAAAGATCTTCGTCATCGAGGGAGGGGTGATCGGTGTCGTCGGAACGGTCTTCGGAACGATTCTTGGCCTTGGGGCTGCTTTCAATTTGGAGAAGATTACAGGGTTTGTTGAAAACCTATTTGGATTTAAAATTCTTGCGAGCGATGTCTATTATATTGACAAGCTCCCTTCCCAAGTGAACCCTCTCGATATCACGCTGATCGTGATGACGGCCATTCTCATCAGTCTTCTGGCTACCCTTTATCCCGCCTGGAGGGCATCGAGACTCGATCCCGCTGAGGCACTGCGATATGAATAAGAAGAAGATGTCTTTTAAAGGAGAGGCCCAGCAAGCTCTCTCCCGTGGGGAATGGAAGAAGGCGCTCGAATACTTTCAAATTCATTGCGCTCAGGAGCCAGGGGATCTTCGATCCCGGGTGAAGGTGGCCGAATTGCTGGAGCGTTTGGGTCAAAAGAAAGAAGCCGTCCAAATATACCAAGAGGTGGCTGAAGCTTATGCTCAGGATGGTTTTTTGCTTCAAGCCATCTCGATCAATAAGATGATTTTAAGGATTGATCCATCCTCTAAGGATGTCAATCATCGGTTGGCACAACTCTATGCAGAAAAAACCAGAGAGATGAAACCCCTTCATCCATTCCCGCACATCCCTCTTTTCTCTGAACTCAATGCAGAGGAGCTTCAATCATTGCTTTCCGATATCCAAAGCAAAACTTTTCTGACGGGATCGCTTATTTGCCGGGAGGGAGAGGGAGGAAATTCCCTCTTTGTCATCAGCCGGGGAGAGGTGGCCATTACCAAGCAAACTCCAGGGGGGAATGAGGTGTGGGTCCGCAATCTCAGGGATGGGGATTTCTTTGGGGAGTTTGGTTTCTTTATAGACCAAAAAAGACATGCCACGGTCAAGGCGATGACGGAATGTGAGATATTAGAGATCTCCAGAAATGAACTCAATGAGATGACCAGGGTCCACCCCAGATTGAATGAGGCGCTCCAAAACCTATTTAAAGAACGAATTTTTGACAACTTCCTCGCCCTTTCTCCTTTATTCTCATCCCTCACCTCCAAGGAGAGAGGAGAAGTCATTAAACGGTTTCATCTTCGTAAGGTCCCTGGAGAAACGATTCTCTTTAAAGGAGGGGACCCACCCGCCTCGCTCTATATGGTGAGAAGTGGAGGGGTGGAGATATTTACTCAAAACCGTCATGGGAAAAAAGTGTTATTAGCGCTTTTAGAAAGTGGAAATTTTTTCGGTGAGGTCGGACTTCTCTTTGATAAGCCCCGAATGGCGAATGCGAGAACCCTCCGTCCCACCGAATTGCTGGAAATGACAAAGGAAGACTTTAAGGCCTGCCTCCTCCAATACCCTAACCTTCAGACGAAACTCAAAGACATTTCTCTGAAGCGCCTCCATCTGATGAAAGAACTTCTGTCCCAAGAGGCAATCCAAAAGGCCAAGGAGGCGATGGTTTGAAAGAGTTGATTCAGGTTCAACAGCTTTTCAAGACCTACGGAAACGGAACCAAACGCGTGGAGGTTCTGAGGGGAGTGGATCTCACTTTTTCTCGGGGGGAGAAGACGGCCATTGTCGGCGCATCTGGCGTAGGGAAGACGACCCTCCTCCACATCCTGGGCACTCTCGATCGGCCAACGACTGGAAAGGTTCTCTATGAAGGAAAAGATATCTATACCTTGAATGAAAAGGATCTCGCCCTTTTTCGAAATCGTGAGATCGGATTTGTCTTTCAATTTCATCACTTGCTTCCCGAATTCAGTGCGTTGGAAAACACGAGTATGCCCTGTCTGATCCAAGGAAACACGAAAAGGGAGGCAGTCTCTCGGGCGGAAGCGATTCTCACTTTGGTAGGGCTAAAAGAACGTCTTTCTCATAAACCAGGGGAGCTTTCCGGCGGAGAACAACAACGCGTGGCAGTGGCAAGGGCTTTAGTTTTGGAACCGAAAGTCCTGCTAGCCGATGAACCCACTGGGAATCTCGATACCAAGACGGGAGAGTCCGTCTTTGATCTTCTCCAAGAACTGAATCAGATCAGAGGGGTCACCCTCATCGTCGTGACGCACAACCTAAAATTGGCTGAAAAACTGTCCCGCCAGATCCAGCTCATCGATGGAAAAGCATTGGGATAGGCAAGTCCACTTTACAAAAAAATAAAGATTTGGTATTAAAATGGAAATTTTCTCATCCCATCCATTCTCATCTAAAAATTGGAGCAAAGGGTCCGTATCGGATTCCAAAGAATGGGAAGGAGCCTAAACATGACCATGAGACAAATAGGGCTTGTCCTCCTCGTCTTTTCTCTTCTCATAG
>PEUO01000204.1:2284-11140 GCA_002780715.1 Deltaproteobacteria bacterium CG03_land_8_20_14_0_80_45_14 | reverse complement strand
TGCCGGAGCCGAGGAAAATATTTATAAAATCATGATACTTGGAAATGTAAAGGTTGAAGAAGGAGTCATTCGAGGAGCGATCAAGAGCCGGGATGGAGGCCCTTTTTCTGTCGAAAAGGTCCGCGAGGATCTACGATCCATTTTCGACCTGGGTTACTTCACCGATGTACAAGTGGATATCAAACCGACTCCGCAGGGCAAAGAAGTGATCTTTATTGTTGTGGAAAAGCCCTCGATCAAAGAGATCACGATCAAGGGAAATGAAAAGGTGAAGCTGGATGATATTAAAGAGAAGATGACTCTCAAACCACGGTCCATCCTTAACCTCGAAAAGGTGAAAGAGAATGTGGAACAGATCCGGAAGCTTTATTTCTCCAAAGGGTATTACGGGATCAAGGTGGAAACCAACGTCGACTACTTGGAAACCAATGAAGCCGTGGTCGCTTTTACGATCTCTGAAGGTCCTAAGGGACACATCCAAAAAATAGTCTTTAAGGGGAACAAGAAAATAAAAACCTCCCAATTGAAGAAGTTGATGACAACCAAACAGAAAAATATTTTTTCCATCATCACCAAGACCGGGACCTTAGATGAAGATGTTCTTAAAAATGACCTCCAACTCCTAACCGCCTACTATTTTGATCAGGGTTATCTCGAGGCAAAGATCTCCGAGCCCAACATTGACCTCTCCAACCCGAAAAAGATTCGGATCAAGATTGAGATTGTGGAAGGACCTCAATACCGTCTTGGAAATATCGACTTCAAAGGCGATCTCCTCACGACCAAAGAGGACCTCTTCAAGGTTCTCAAAATAAAGCGGAACGACGTCTATAGCAACACGTCGATTCGAAAGGATGTCAATGCTCTTACGGAAAAGTTTGCCAATCAAGGCTATGCCTATGTAGAGATCAACCCCGAAACCTCTGTGGACAATAAAAATCTCTTAGTTCACCTCACCTTTGAAATTGAAAAGAAGAAACGCGTCTCTTATGAAAAAATTCAGGTGGTTGGGAATGCGAAGACCCGCGACAAGGTGATTCGCAGGGAACTTCAGGTGGCCGAAGGAGAACTTTACAGCGCTTCCGATATGAATAAAAGTCGGGACCGACTGAAAAGGACAGGGTTCTTCAAAGAGGTGGAGCTCACCACGAGCCGTGGGAGCACCGAAGAAAAAATCAACCTCGATATCAAAGTCGAGGAGGCTCCGACAGGCGCCCTCAGTTTCGGAATTGGGTATAGTTCGATAGAAAGCGTGGTGGGCACTGTCTCCATCTCCGACCGAAATCTCTTCGGTTATGGTTATCATGGATCTTTGAAGGTCGCCTTGGGATTTGAAACCCAAAATTTTAGATTGAGCTTTACGGACCCCTATTTTTTAGGATATCCATATGCGGCAGGCATCGATCTCTATCACGAAAATGTGGAAATCTTCGACACTTATTCCTACAAAATTATTGGAGGGGATATCCGCTTTGGAAAGGAACTGACCGATAAGATTCGTATTGATGCGATGTATAAATTGGAAAACATTAATGTTTATAATGTGACAGATGATGCCTCTATCTATATCAAAGACCAGGAGGGAAAGAAGACGACCAGCGCCATTTCTCTTTCCCCCTCTATAGACACACGTGACGACTACTTTAACCCCAGACGGGGAGGCAAGCACAGTCTCTTCATTCAAAATGCAGGAGGGGTTTTAGGAGGGGATAACTACTTCGTAAAGGTGACGGGAGAGACCAGTTGGTTTTTCCCAACGCCTCTAAGTACAACCGTCAACCTTCGTGCCAAGGCGGGGATGATTTCTGGTTATGGTGGAAAAAAAGTACCCATCTATGAAAAATTCTTCGTGGGAGGCCTCCAAACGGTCCGAGGCTTTGAATACGGAATGGCGGGGCCTATTGACATAAATGAAGAGCCAATGGGTGGGGAAAAAATGGTGGCCTTCAATACTGAACTGATCTTCCCTTTGGCTCGTGAGATTGGTTTAAAAGGAGCTGTGTTTTGGGATATTGGGAAGGGTTTCGATAGACTGAGTGACATCACCCCATTGAAAACAGCGGTGGGGGCTGGAATTCGCTGGTTCTCTCCATTCGGCCCCATCCATATTGATATCGGGTTCAACCTCAGCCCCAAGAAAGGGGAGAAAGGGCATGTGCTCGACTTTACAGCAGGAACCGTTTATTAAAAAAATTAAGCATTAAACTTAACAGAGAGGAGAAATGAAGATGGTCTGGAAAAAGTTAAGCGTACTCATAGGGATGATCCTATTGGGATGGTTTGGATCGGTTTTGGCTGCAGATTTAAAGATGGCTTACGTCGATATCCAAAGGGCAGTCAACGAATCTAATGCCGGCAAGGACGCCAAAAAGTTAATCACCAAGGATGTAGAAAAATTTCAGCGCCTCATTGCAGACAAGCAGAAAGAGCTCCAAACCATGAAAGAATCTTTAGAAAAACAAGCCCTCATGCTAACCCCGGATGCCAGGGCAAATAAAGAGAAAGAATACCAGAACAAACTTCGGGAATTTCAGAGGTGGGGGGAGGATACCCAGAATGAGATCAACCAGAAACGAATGGAGATGGAGCGAAAGATCTCCATCGGCCTCCTGAAAGTGATTCAAAAAGTGGGGGCGGACGAAGGTTACACCCTTATCCTGGAAAAGAACGAGAACATTGTGCTCTTCGTCTCCAAGACCATTGATATCACCGATCGGGTGATCAAAGCATATGATGCTCAGAAAAAATGAATGAAGGCTATCAGGAAATCAGGGGATCAGCTTGTAGGTTACCAGATTATCAGAACATCAGGTTGCTAGGATTTATTAACCTGATATCCTGGTATCCTTATAACCACGACCTGATAACCTGATATTCTGATGACCTTGAATTTTTATTAGGACATGGGAGTGAAAAAGAAACTTAAAGAATTAGCGGAGTGGGTGGATGGGACAGTCGTTGGAGATGGAGAGATAGAAATCTCTGGAGTGGCGGCCATTGAAGAGGCCCGGGTTGGAGAGATCACCTTCATCGCCAATTCGAAGTACCTTCCGAAGCTCGGCGGAACTCATGCCTCCGCGGTCATCGTCTCAAAAGAGGTGACCCAGGCGGACAGGCCTCTTCTTTGCGTGACCAATCCCTATTTAGCCTTCGCCAAGATCCTCACCCTCTTCTCCCACAAACCTTACCAACCCAAAGGCATCGATTCCAATGCCTGGATCAGCCCCACAGTAAAATTAGGAAAAGACCTGACCCTTTATCCCTTCGTTTATATTGGAGACCGCTGCTCGATTGAAGATCGGGTCACCCTTTATCCTGGAGTCTATGTGGGCGAGGGCTCCTCCATTGGAGAGGACTCGATCCTTTATTCCAATGTCTCCATCTATTCAGGAACCGTCATTGGAAAACGGGTCATTCTTCACAGTGGGGTGGTGGTCGGAAGTGATGGATTCGGATATGTGAAGGAGGGAAAGAAGAATGTGAAAATCCCCCAGGTAGGAAGTGTGGAAATTGAAGACGATGTCGAAATCGGCGCCAATACCACCATCGACCGAGCGGCGCTGGGCAAAACGATCATTCAAAGAGGAGTGAAAATCGACAACCTTGTTCAGGTGGCCCATAATGTCGCCATCGGCGAGGACTCGATCATCGTTGCTCAGGTGGGGATTTCAGGTTCAACAAAAATCGGGAGCAATGTCACACTGGCCGGACAGGTGGGGGTGGTGGGCCACATCGAAATTGGAGACAATGTCATGGTGGGCGCTCAAGCCGGAGTGACCCGCGATCTGGCTGCGGACCAAGGGTACGTTGGAAGTCCTGCTCTGCCTCACCGTGAATTTCTCCGAGCGATCACCGTCTTTCCGAAACTGCCGGAGATGAGAAAGACCCTCATTGAAATCGAGAAACGTTTAAAAAAGATCGAGGAGACCCTCTCTTCGAGAGGGAAGGAGAAATAGATGATTGAGATTAAAGAGATCATGAACATCCTCCCCCATTCTTACCCTTTCTTGTTGGTGGATCGGATTATCGAGATGGATCCTGGAAAACGGATCGTGGGGATTAAAAATGTCACTTATAACGAACCTTTCTTCCCAGGCCATTTTCCAGGTCGCCCCATCATGCCAGGGGTGCTGATCGTGGAGGCAATGGCTCAGACGGCTGGGGTGCTCGCTTTCAAATCGATGCTCGAGGAGGAGCGGGGAAAACCGGTCTACTTTTTGGGGATCGATAATGTCCGTTTCAGAAAACCCGTCGTTCCGGGAGATCAACTTCGTCTCGAACTGGAGATCACCAAGCATCGTCAATCGATCTGGGGATTTAAGGGAAAGGCCTTGGTTGATGGAAAATTGGTGGCTGAAGCAGAGCTCTTAGCCATGTTAGGAGATGAAAAATGATTCATCCCGCTGCGATCATCGATCTAAAGGCTGAAATCGGTGAGGGAGTTGAAATCGGTCCTTTTTCTATCATTGAAAAGGATGTTTCCATCGGCGAGGGGACGAAGATTGGACCCCACGTAGTCATCCGAGAGGGAACTCGCATTGGGAAACGATGTCAAATCTTTCAATTCGCCTCCATCGGGGAAGCTCCCCAAGCAGTTGCTTATAGAGGAGAGAAGACCTCCATCTTTATCGGCGATCAGAATATCATTCGGGAGTTTGTCACCCTTCATCGAGGCACGGTCAAGGGAGGTGGGAAGACCGTCATCGGCGATGACAATTTCTTAATGGCTTATTCCCATGTGGCCCACGACTGCCAAATCGGAAATCAGGTCGTCATGGCCAATGGAGCCACCTTAGGTGGACACATAATGATTGAAGATTATGCCATCCTTGGCGGACTTGTCGCCATCCATCAGTTTTGCAGGATCGGCGCCCATGCCCTCATCAGTGGCCTCACAGGTGTTAGCTTAGACATTCCCCCCTTCATGTTGGCATCGGGAAGTCGGGCCAAACTCTTCGGGCTCAACCTTGTGGGTCTCAAACGCCACCATTTTTCAGAAGAGACGCTGAAGGCCCTGAAGAAGGCTTACCGCATCATTTTTCGGTCCAGTCTGACATTAGAGAAAGCGATGAAGAAAGTGGGAGAAGATGAAATCTTTCAGACGCCAGAGGTTCAACATCTCCTCCAATTCATCCAACGTTCGAAGAGGGGGATCAGCCGTTAAGTGGAAAGGCTTAAGGTGGGTGTCATCGGTGTCGGTTACTTTGGCCAATTCCATGCAGAGAAATATGCTAAAATAGAAGAGGTGGAATTGGTGGGTGTAGTGGATGTCCATACTTCCCGTGCCAGGGAAATTGCTAAACGATGCCAAACCCAACCTTTCGATCATCACGCCGACCTTTTCAACAAAGTTCAGGCTGTCAGCATTGCCATTCCCACCCCTTTCCATTATTCGATGACGAAAGATTTTTTCCTGCAAGGAATCGATGTTCTTCTGGAAAAGCCCATCACCAACACCCTTGAGGAGGCTGATGAATTGATTGGATTGGCAGAATCGAAGGGCCTGATCTTTCAAGTGGGCCATCTGGAACGATTCAACGGAGCCTTGTCCGCCATAGAGGGAAGGGTAAAAAATCCATGTTTCATCGAATCCCATCGGTTGGGCCCCTTTTCCGGAAGGGGAGCAGAGGTCGATGTCGTGTTAGATTTAATGGTTCATGATATTGATATCATTTTGAGCCTGGTGAACTCAAAGGTGAAACAGTTTCAGGCCGTCGGCATTCCCATCCTCACCCGCACCCTGGACATTGCCAATGCCCGCATTGAATTCGAAAATGGATGTACAGCGAGTTTGACCGTAAGCCGAGTTTCCAAAGAGAAGATTCGAAAAATCCGGATCTTTCAACCGGATGGAATCCTTTCCATCGACTACCTTTCTCAAAAACTCTCCCTTTCTAAAAAGGGGGCCCTTCTCGGAAAGGAAGAGATTCCTGAAATGGTAACCGAGGAGATTCCGGTTCAGAAGATCGATCTTTTAGAGGCTGAGATTCACTCTTTTCTTCAGAGCGTGAGGGATCGAAAAAGTGCTCGGGTCTCTGGGTTGGATGGAAAGCGAGCATTAGAGTTGGCGCTCCAGATTCTCCAGAAGATTGGTGACCTCAACAAAAAAAAGAAATAGCGGGGCGACTGAACAGATGAAATCGAAGAAGATCCTGTTGGTCGCTGGAGAAGTTTCAGGAGACCTCCATGGCTCCCACCTGGTGGAGGCCATTCAACGCATTGACCCGGAAGTTCAGTTTTTGGGCGTGGGAGGGGAGGGTTTGAAAAGAAGGGGGATGAAACTCCTTTATCCCGCTCACTCCCTTTCTGTGGTAGGGCTGACAGAAGTCTTTTTTAAACTCCGATCTATTTTAGAGGCCCTCCAGCGATTAAAGAAATCCCTTGATCAGGAGAGGCCGGACCTCGTCATCCTAATCGACTTCCCTGATTTCAACCTTCGGTTGGCCAAAATAGCCCATCGAAGAGGAATCCCCATTCTCTACTATATCAGTCCTCAAGTATGGGCCTGGAGGCCTAAAAGAATTAAGTTGATCGCTCGACTGGTGAAAAAAATGGTCGTCCTCTTCCCCTTTGAAGTTCCTCTCTATGAAGCAGCGGGAGTCGATGTCGAGTGGGTAGGTCATCCGCTTCTCGATATCGTGAAGCCGACGCTTCCCAAGGAAAAGGCTTTCCAACAATTTGGACTGGATCCCAAACGAAGAACCATTGGCTTACTCCCTGGAAGCCGCCTGCATGAGGTGGATAGACTTCTTCCTTCCCTGCTGGCCTCGGCTCATCTCCTCCAAAAAGAGATCCCCAATCTCCAGTTCATCATCCCTCTCGCCCCGGGCATTCCCAAAACGATCTTGTCATCCCAGATGAAAAATATTTCGACGCCTGTGAAAGTGGTGGAGGGTTTCACCTACGATGTAATGAACCTCTCTGAACTTCTGATCACTGCATCCGGGACGGCCACCTTGGAAGGAGCGATTCTTGGAAAACCCATGATCATTATTTATAGAGTTTCTTTCCTCTCCTACTGGATCGGCAGGGCATTGATTCGAGTGGATCACATCGGACTGGTCAATTTGGTGGCGGAGAAAGAGATTGCCCCAGAATTGATTCAGAAGGATGTCAATCCCCAAAGGATCGCGGACGAAGCCTTCCGACTCTTAAGGGATCCCATCCTGAGTCGAAAAATGACGGAGTCCATGGGTGAGGTTCGTCGGAAACTTGGGGAACCCGGAGCGGCCCAACGAGCTGCCTGCATTGTCACTTCCTTGCTCCATGAAGCGGAGGCCTCAAATTGAATAACTTATTGCAAATTGAAAATTTCAAATTGCAAAATTAAAGTGAAAACAAGAAAAAAAATAAATATCTTACATTTTACATTTTTTATTTTGCATTAGTCAGGGGATAAATATGTCTCTTTATCGCAGACTCCTCGAACTGGTCAAACCCTATCGGTTCAAATTAGTCCTCGCCATGATCTGTATGGTCTTTGTCTCTCTCCTGACAGCCGCCCAGGCATTCCTTGTCCAACCTGCTTTAGACGATGTCTTCCTCAAGAAGAATGAAAAAATGCTTTTTCTCCTCCCCATCGCCATCGTCCTCCTTTTCTTAATCAAAGGGGTCTTCGATTACGGCCAGGCTTACCTGATGAACTTTGTGGGTCTGAGGATTGTCGCGGATATCAGGGAGAAACTCTACAATCATCTTCAGGCCCTTTCCCTCTCCTTCTTTACTAAAACGCCTACTGGCATCCTCATTTCCAGGATCACCAATGATGTCAACCTGATTCAGGGATCGGTTTCCAATGCGATCACCGGTCTTCTCAAAGATGCTTTCACCATCCTTGGGTTGGTCGGGGTCGTCTTCTACCGCAATTGGAAATTGGCGATCATTGCCTTCATCATCTTTCCTCTGGCCATTATTCCGATTAAAGAATTTGGAAAGCGGCTTCGGAAATTTAGTCGGAAGGGTCAACAGCGAATGGGCTCCATTACGACCTTCCTCCATGAAACCATCACTGGGAATCGAATTGTCAAGGCATTCAATATGGAAGATTATGAGAAACGACGCTTCGCTGAAGAGAATAATCGGTTCTTCAAAATCCTACTCCAACGGGTGAAGATCCGGGCCCTCTCCCATCCCTTGATTGAATTATTAGGAGGGATTGGAGTGGCCGTGATCATCTGGGTGGGTGGCTACAGTGTTATTCGGGGAGAGTTAACGCCAGGAACCTTTTTCTCATTCATGACAGCCATTCTGATGCTCTATGCTCCCATTCGTGATTTGAGCAAGATCAACCTTGAGATTCAAGAAGGTCTGGCAGCGGCAACGCGAGTCTATGAACTCCTCGATACCCCCTCAGAAATCAAGGAAGAAGAGGGAGCAAATTCACTCCTACCCATCTCGAAGGGGATCGATTTTCAAAAGATCACCTTTAAATATGATGAGGAGATCGTGCTCAAAGACATTTCCCTTCGTGTGAAAATAGGAGAAGTGATTGCTTTGGTGGGAATGAGCGGGGCGGGCAAGACTTCTTTGGTGAACCTTCTGCCCCGTTTCTATGATGTGGAGCGAGGACAAATTCTCATCGATGATTATGACATTCGAAAGGTCACTCTTAAATCTCTCAGGGATCAGATCGGCTTGGTCACTCAACAAACGATCCTCTTTAATGATACGATTCAAAATAATATCGCCTATGGAAGTCTGAAATGTTCTGATCAAGAGATGATCAAAGCAGCGAAGGCAGCCAATGCCCATGACTTCATCCAGAGATTGCCTCAAGGGTATGATACGATCATTGGTGAGCAGGGTGCCAAACTTTCAGGAGGGGAACGTCAACGCATCTCCATCGCCAGAGCCCTC
>PEUO01000204.1:0-2255 GCA_002780715.1 Deltaproteobacteria bacterium CG03_land_8_20_14_0_80_45_14 | reverse complement strand
CGAAGCTACCTCCTCCCTGGACTCCGGCTCTGAAGCAGAAGTCCAAAAGGCTTTAGAAGAGTTGATGAAAGGGAGAACGGTCTTCGTCATCGCCCATCGGCTCTCCACCATCCGAAATGCCCACCGGATCATCGTTCTTTCTGAAGGTCAGATTGTGGAGGAAGGAACTCATGAGGAATTGATGGCTCTCAATGGTGAATATCGGCGGCTCTATGATCTTCAGTTTAAAGATAATGGGATGGGAGTTCGGACGGCAGCGAAAGTGAAGAAGGTCTACTAATTTTAAGGATTCAAGGAGTCAAGTGGTCAAGGGTTCTAGCAAAAATTTTAAACAAAAAACCCTTGGATCCTTGAACCCACGAACCCTTGAACCCTTTTTTTACAAGGATGTT
Source organism: Deltaproteobacteria bacterium CG03_land_8_20_14_0_80_45_14 (assembly GCA_002780715.1). Lineage (GTDB taxonomy): Bacteria > Desulfobacterota > BSN033 > BSN033 > UBA1163 > UBA1163. The sequence continues at coordinate 1,863 of PEUO01000204.1, read as the reverse complement.
TCTTAAAAGTTTAAAGAAGAAATTGGTGTCGTGGTTGGGACCCTGGTCTGCTTACTGGGCCATCAATATTTTATCCTGGACGATGCGGTTTGAAGAGATCCATCCAGAGATTCCGAGGCAGTTTTGGGAGAAAGGGATTCCTGCCATCGGGGCTTTCTGGCACGGAAGGCTATTGATGATGCCCATCGTTTATAAAGGCAAGAAATTAAGTTTCCTTGTCTCTCCCCATCGGGATGGCCAGGTGGTGGGAAAGGCCCTGAAGCGGTTTGGTTTCCATGCCATCTTGGGTTCAACTACTCGGAAAGGTTTTTCCGGTTTCAAACAGATGGTCAAGGCTCATGGGACGGATATCGCCATTGTCCCAGATGGACCGAGGGGACCTCGTCACCAGGCACAAATTGGTGTGATCGAGTTGGCTAAACTGACAGGGAGGGCTGTGGTTCCAATAACCTTCAGCGCCTCAAAAAGGAAGATCTTTAACACTTGGGATCAGTTCCTCCTCCCCTATCCTTTCTCAAAAGGAGTGTTCATCTGTGGAGAACCCATTTATGTTGATCAAAATGGGGACCGGGCCCATCTCGAAGAGAAGAGGATCCTTTTAGAGAATCGCCTCAATGAGCTGACCGAAAGGGCAGACCACTATTTTGATAAATGAGTAGCCATCCCTAAGTGTGTTACTAAACATCATTGAAAATTGTAAATTGCAAAATGAAAAATGGAAATTGAAAAGAATAAGTCTTAAAAATTTTGCAGTTTGCAATCTAAATTTTGCAGTTTGCAATGGTCTTCTTAATATATAACATCCTTCTTACATTCTCCCTTCTCCTTGCATCCCCCTACTTTCTTCTGCGGGCCCTCATCCAAAAGCGGTTTCGAAAGGCATTGCCTCAACGAATGGGAATTTTTCAAAGCCTATCCTTCAAAAGGCCCATTTGGGTTCATGCGGCATCAGTCGGAGAAGTATTCTGTTCCATCCCTCTTTTGAAGAAGATCAAAAAAGAGTTTCCCCATCTCAAAATCATTTTAACCACGATGACCTCTACAGGGAATGAGGCAGCCAAAACCTACCTCCCTGAAGCTGGTCAAGTCCTTTTTGTACCCTTAGACCATCCCCTCATCATCCGGAGAGCCATCGAAAAAATCCAACCCGCCCTCCTCCTCATTGCGGAGACAGAACTCTGGCCCAATTTGCTCCGGTACTGCGGAAAAAAAGGAATTCCCGTTGTTCTCTTCAATGGAAGGATCTCTCAAAAGTCATTTCGACGTTACCTCTTCTTCAAATTCTTTTTCAAAGAATGTCTGAAATATATCTCCCTCTTCTTAATGCAGACTGAAGAAGATCGAACGCGAATGATTGAGATCGGAGGGGAATCTCAAAAGACAAGGGCAGTGGGAAACTTAAAATTCGACCAAACCTTTCCTTCCTTTACCCAGGAAGCCATGGCCGAAATGACTAAAACCCTCGGCCCCCAAGGGAAACAGAACATCCTCATCGCAGGCTCCACTCATTCCGGGGAAGAGGAGATCCTCGTCAGCCTTTACAAAGAATTGAAAAAGATGGACCCCCATTTTGTCCTCATTCTTGCCCCACGACACCTCGAACGGTTGGAGGAAGTGGAGAGGATCTTAAAAAAAGAGTCTCTATCATGGTTGAGAAAAACTTCCCTTTCCTTAGGTCCAGGCCGATCTGATCAGAAACACCCCGAGGTGATCCTCCTGGATACGATGGGAGAATTAATGGGAATTTATAGCCTGGGGACATTAGTCTTTGTGGGTGGAAGCCTTGTCCCAATAGGAGGACACAATCCCCTCGAGCCTTTGTTTTTCAAAAAGTGTATTCTCTTTGGTCCTTATATGTTTAAT
>PEUO01000201.1 GCA_002780715.1 Deltaproteobacteria bacterium CG03_land_8_20_14_0_80_45_14 | reverse complement strand
TGCTTGGATCTTGATGTGCCAGATCGGGGGGATTTCAAAAGTGGTGGTAAAAAGCTCTTTCACCTCTTTTGGAACTTGGGGCAGTTCCTGAATATTTGCCCCTTCAGAGAGGGATTTGAATAATTCAGGGCTTAGAAACCCCCCTTTTTCTCCCAATTCGATAAAGAGAGGATCCGTGATTTGAAATTCCATATCTTCTAAAGCTCTTCGAGTATATTGGATGGCAAAGAGAGGTTCAATGCCGCTTGAACAATTGGCCAACAGGCTGAGTGTTCCAGTAGGGGCGATGGCGGTAAGGGTGGCATTTCTCAGCCTCATGCCTCCAGGTTTATCGTAAAGGGAACCTTTAAAATTTGGAAAGACTCCTCTTTTTTCAGCCAATTCCATAGATCGTTCCCGAGCCTGATATTGAATAAAACTCATGATCCCTTTGACCACCTCTAAAGCCTTTTGAGAATTATAAGGAATGCCCAATCGAATAAGGAAATGCGCTAATCCCATCACCCCAAGACCAATCTTTCGATTTCCTTTTGCCATCTGAGAGATTTGGGGTAATGGATACTGGTTCATATCAATGACATTATCTAAAAAATGGACCGCGTGTCTGGCGATCATTCTCAGCTTATCAAAATCGACCTCCCATTTCCCATTTTTCCCTTTCAACATCTTTAAGAGGTTGATCGACCCTAAGACACAGGGTTCAAAAGGAAGGAGAGGGACTTCACCACATGGATTCGTGCTCTCAATCTCACCCAATTTAGGAGTGGGGTTTGCCTCATTAATTCGATCTAAAAAGAGAATCCCCGGGTCCCCGGTCTCCCAAGCCGAACTTACGATTGCCTCCAATACTTCCCTTGCCTTCAGGCGTCTGAAAGACTGCTTCGTCCTTGGGTTGATCAGATCATATTCATCATCCTTCTCAATGGCCTCCATAAAACCTTTTGTGATTCCAACAGATAAGTTGAAATTCTCCATTTCGCTCATATGCTTTTTGATAGTTATAAATTCCATAATATCAGGATGATCGACTCTCAAGACCCCCATGTTAGCCCCTCGTCTCGTCCCTCCTTGTTTAATGACTTCCGTCGCCATATTGAAGACCCTCATAAACGAAACGGGACCGCTTGCCATGCCTCCTGTGGATTGAACCGTATCGTTTTTTGGTCTCAAACGGCTGAAGGAAAAACCTGTTCCCCCGCCGCTTTGATGGATGAGGGCGGTCTGTTTCACTGTTTCAAAAATGGAATTGAGGGAATCCTCAACGGGGAGGACAAAACAAGCAGCTAATTGCTGGAGGCCTCTGCCTGCATTCATCAGACAGGGAGAGTTAGGGAGAAAACCTAAGGATGCCATCATTCCAAAGAAAATCTCGGAAAGTTCTTCAAGAGAGGTCTGTTTTCCATAAAAACGCTCTGCCTCGGCAATATTTTTAGCCACGCGCCAGAACATCTCTTCAGGAGTTTCAATGACCTGACCTCGGGCGTCTTTTTTTAGATACCTTTTTTCTAAAATGGTAACGGCTTGAGGGGTAAGACGAGAGGTTTCCATCTTACACTTCCTGAGGGAGGTTCGAAAAGAACGAATCTCCCTCGAACTTATTTAAACTGTCTCCACGCTCTTTACCTCAGGGACTTGCTGCTTGAGGACTTTCTCAACCCCCATCTTTAAAGTCATCTGCGACATTGGGCAGCCGCCGCAAGCGCCGGTCAATCTGACTTTCACAACTCCATCCGCTACATCGATCAATTCGATATCCCCTCCATCGGCTCGAAGGGCAGGCCGAATCTTCTCCAACGCTTTTTCCACAATCTCTCTCACTCCGTTTTCACCTCCTCCATCCTTTTTCTACTTTTCAGAACCAATCCTTTTGTTAATAATAACACATATCTATTCTTATTAACAAAAAATATTATTGATTTTATTAGCTTTTGTAATCGAGAAAAAATGGTCTGGAAGATAGGAGATATACCCTCAGCGCATCAGGTCTCTCGCAAAATTTAACATCCCCTTCACAGGTTGCGCTACTGCTGTCAATGTCGCAATAACCGATTCCCTTCCCTATGCTCAGACTTTCGGGTCTCCTAAAAAGAGGACATTTTTTCTCCTCTCCCATTCCAATCTTCCTCCCTTTTTCATTTGCTCGAAGAGATATATTTTTAAAGAATCGGGTTTTTTGCAAAAATCAATATCTCCCTCACAAGTTGTTTGGTCACAATCGAGATCGCAATACCCGATGCTCCGGTCAATGTTAAGAATTTCGGAATCTCGATAAAACTTACATAGTCTGGAAATTGTCATACAAACTACCTCCTTTAGATGAAGATCAAACACCTCAAAAAAAGCCCGTGTTCAGATAAACCACGGGCCCCGCAAAATTCCTTTCCTGCCTACCGGCAGGCAGGTGCTTCGGCACGCAGGCGTGGCTTTCCGTCCAACGATCACTCCTGGTTTGGCTTTATCGGCAATGATGGATTTAAAAATTTTATTCTAATTACTATAAGTGCATTTTAAATGCCAAACAAAGTTTATTGATCAAACCAATTGATTTCTATGAATTAATTTAAATTTCAGGTTTTCTAAAAAAATTGTAAAGTGCCTTTTTTTGTTATAGGGAAATAAAATATTTGATGGAGCCAAGTAATTTACTTCGGTAGGATTAATGGGAAACCCATTCGGGAATCTTGTAGGAATCTTCAGATCTAAATTTCTGTGTAAATTTTCCTAACCCGTCAGGATCGAGTAAAAGATAATCAATGGGTGGTTCTCTATCACTATCTACGGCGTAAGCAAAGATCTTTCCATTTCCACTTATCCTGGCGGCATGTCCTCCTTTAGGGGCATAAAATTTTTCAACGATTTTCTCCACCCCATCCACTTGTTTCACTTGAATAGAATAAGGAATGAGACCTTTTAAATCCGGGATAGGCCAGCCCTCTCTATTCACTTCTTGGCTCATCAAAGCAACTGGAAAAGTCAGAATCCCAAGGCAAATAAGAGATAGGGATGCCCAGATCTCAATTCTTTTGGCCTTTGGGTCTAGATTTCCAATCTTAAACTTTGAGGTTTGAGCTTTGAGCTTTATTTTTTATCCTCCAAAAATTTTTCCGCTGCAAAGGCGGCTATCGCCCCATCGCTGACAGCAGTGGCGACTTGGCGCAACAACTTCTTTCTACAATCCCCAGCAGCAAAAATACCTTTCACTGATGTCTCACAATCTTCATCGGCAATAATATATCCTGCCTCATCAAGGTTGACCAAACCTTTTAAGAATTGGGTTCTTGGGGAAAGACCTACGAAAAGGAAAACGCCTTCTGTATTGAGTTTGTTGACCTCTCCAGTTTTTACATTTTTTACAACCACTGACCGGACTACTGAATCTCCCTTTATCTCTTGTATGACCGAATTCCAAAGTAAGTTTATTTTCGGGTTTGCAAAAACTCTCTCTTGATAGATTTTCGTTCCCCGAAGGGCATCCCTTCGATGGATGATGGTCAACTCTTTGGCAAACTTTGTGAGGTAGAGGGCTTCTGTGAGTGCAGAGTCTCCCCCTCCCACCACAACGATTTGATTGTCTTGGAAAAAAGCCCCGTCACAGGTCGCACAATAAGAGACCCCTTTCCCGGCGAATTCCTTTTCTCCAGGAACTCCTAATTTCCGATATTCCGCACCTGTACAAATAATAAGGGCCTCACAAAGATAGCTTTCCTCTTCAGTTTTAACAACCTTCCTATCACCTTCCAATTTCACCTCTACGACATCCTGGGAAACTACTTCGAGCCCAAATCGTTTTGCCTGTTCTTCCATCAAACGACTTAATTCATCTCCAGCAACTCCCTGCGGAAAGCCAGGATAGTTTTCAATGAATTCTGTCGTCGTCATCTGCCCTCCCAGAAGGCCGGTCTCGATGAGGAGGGTATTGAGCCTTGATCTGGATGTATAGAGACCTGCCGTCAAGCCTGCAGGTCCTCCCCCAATAATAATCACCTCATAAATCTTTTTTTCTCCCCCTTTCATCAACTCCTCCTTGTCCAAAGAGATGATTTCAGAATAGGACATAGATGCCCAATTTGTCAATGTATTAGGGAAGGACCATCGCTTAACATTTAGGGTTTGTGAAAGATAGATTAAACACTTATAATTTGGGCTAAAAGGAGGAAGATATGGAAAGGACATTATCTATTGTAAAACCGGATGGGGTTCAGAAGCATCTGATCGGTGAGGTCGTTAAACGTTTTGAAGACCATGGATTAAAGGTGGTCGGATTGAAGATGATTTCCATGGACAAGAAAGAGGCGGAGGGATTTTATGCAGTTCACCGAGGCAAACCTTTTTACGAAAGTTTGACCCAGTTCATGTCTTCCGGCCCCGCGGTGGTGATGGTGCTGGAGGGGGAAGGCGCTATTTCAAAAACAAGGGAATTGATGGGCGCCACCGACCCTAAACAAGCAAAA
>PEUO01000076.1 GCA_002780715.1 Deltaproteobacteria bacterium CG03_land_8_20_14_0_80_45_14 | reverse complement strand
GGCCCATAGTTCGCTATGCCGGGCTGCCTCACCAACCTTTGCTTGAATGTCCGCCGGCATACTCTTCCATAGGTCAAGATTCATGAGAAAAACGAATATGGCAAGGGTAAGGGGTTCCTTTAGAGGGTACTTAGCTCCCTCATATAGCTTCCTAAGCACAAAAGTTGATGGACCGGTCATAACCCCATCGACAACACCCTTCATAAGGGCATCGTACTGCTCCGCAGAACTGATGACGGTGGGCCTGGCTCCCAGAGCCATTACGCCTTTGGCAAAGATCTCCCCAGCAGCACGAAGTTTTGTCCCTTTCCAATCATCCACGGTGAGAAATTTCTTTTTGGCAATTACAGTGCTGGTGCCATAATCCATAAGGCCGAGAAATTTGCAGTTAAACCTCTTAAACGTCGCATCGAGGGCTGCTCTCACCTCCTGGTTATTGGACCACCTCCAGCAGTGCTCCCAGCCATCAAAAAGAAATGAATTACCTGTTAACAGTCCCAGGGCAGCATCTCTGCCGGTCCAGACATCCGAGTTACACATCCCCATATCGCAGGCGCCAGTAGGAATGACTTCGGGCAAGTCCTTATCCTTATAAAGCTGACCGGCCGGGTAGACGGTAACCAAAACCCTGCCCTCGGTCTTTTCCTTAACAACTTTGGCAAACTCATAACAGGCCCTTTCCAGGTGATGGCCTAAGGGCAGAGTGCTGGCTAAATTTATCTTGAAGACCTTCTGTGCTGGTTTGGCGTAAGCCAATCCCACTCCCAACAAAAAAACTCCACAAATCACCGCAGAAAAAAACTTCGCTCCCTTCATTATTGCTACTCCCTCCTCGTATAATGTATTTGTGAGTTTGTTTGAATCTCAGCCTTCTTTCCACTCGGGCCAAAGCAAGGGAAATAAAAATTGGCTTTATTCGAAAAGAGCTTGATACACCCTTTTTTCGATCCCGCAAACCCCCCTACCTTATTATCTTCATTGAGGAGGGAAGCCAGAGGGCAATCTCAGGAAAGAAACAAAGAAGGATAATCCCAATGACAAGAAGGGAAAAGAAAGGCCAAGTCCCTTTAACAATATTTTCCAGGCTATCACCCGATATTCCCTTAATCACATAAAGGTTCAACCCCACTGGTGGAGTGAGCAAAGCCAATTCCATATTCAGTGTGGCGATTACGCCAAACCAGACACCATCAAAACCGAGTGACAAGATCACAGGATAGACGATGGGAATGGTTATCAGGAGGATTGAGACCACCTCCAAAAACATGCCCATAATCAGCCACAGGACCATAACCCCTATGAGCACCACCCATCGGGAGAGTCCAATTTCAGAGATAATTCTTGAAGCCTCCTGCGGCACCTGAAGTCGGGTCAAGATGTCACCAAAAAGGATGGCTCCGACTACAATCAGTAGAATGAAGCCGCTCGTCGTAATTGAGTCCATTAATACTGCGGGGATATCCTTCAGCCGAATTTCTTTTGTTGCCATGGCCACTATCAAGCTGTAGATTACAGCCACTGCGCCGGCTTCTGTCGGGGTGAAAATACCAGCGTAGATGCCTCCGAGGATGAGGATTGGCGCTCCAAGGGCCCAGATGCTCTCCTTTATCGCCACCAACTTCTCTTTAAATGATGTCCTCTCCGGCCTCTCATATTCGCCCTTTCGCACCGAAACTATCATCGCATAAGCAGCAAATATCAGGGCCAGGATCACACCAGGCACAAAACCAGCCATGAAGAGGGCCCCAAGAGATTCCCTGGTTACTGAGCAATAAATGATTGCGCTGGCGCTGGGAGGGATGAGGATACCCAGTGTGCCTCCTGCTGCGAGGGTTCCATAGCTAAGATTCCTGTTATATCCCTTCTCTTTAAGCACCGGGAGGGCAAAGAGTCCAATAGTGGCAGCGCAGGCAACACTTGAACCGGTGATGGCTGCAAAGACAGCGCAGGAAAATATCGAAGCCCCAATCAATCCAGCGGGAACCCCGCTGAGCAACTTACTCATCAAATCGAGGAGTAATTTGCCTATTTTGCCGCTGCTGAATATCTGGCCGCAAAGGACGAAGAGGGGAATGGCAAGGAGGATGTAACTATCCATCGCCTGAAATGCTACCTGGGGGCTTGCAGCACTTATCAGTCTCATTCCACCAAAATAGAAGAATCCAATCAGACCGAGACTTCCAAGGGAAAAGGCCACTGGAATCCCGCCAAACATCAGGGCAAAAAGGAGAAAGATTAGACCGGCCACGGTGTTTATCTGCAATGTTATCCATACCCCGGCGCCAACGATGGCAAGCCAGAGAAATACAAAAAGAAAAGACTTCCCCTTAATAGAAATCTCTTTTGCTTGATTCTTTCGAACCAGAGAGCCGATTTGGCAGATGATCTCTTTGATTTGCTGGATTAGAAGCATAGCGATGCCGAAAAAGAGTAAACCGTAGACCGGCCACCTTAGGGGTCTGATGGGCGTGGGGAAAGTGGCCATTGTGGCGAAGCTCTCGGCAAACATATCTAAGCTATACCGGGCGAGGAGGCCTATGTAGACCAGGCTCAATAGGTCAGCGGTTATTATCATTAACGATTTATTCTCCAGAGACAGACGCTCAAGAAAGAAATCTACGCGAATATGCTTCCCCTTCCAAAGGGTGTAGGCGGAAGCAAGGAATGCCAGACCCACAAGGCAATAGATGCTGTAGTCCTGGGTCCAAAGGGTTGGCGAGCCCAGGACAAAACGCATAAAGACCTCATAGGTCGTTATCAGCGCTATTGCCAGGACAAGGGCTCCTGCAACAAAACCGAAAACTCTGGAGCAGGCATCTATAATTTTCCCGAATCTAAACATAGCCTCTCCTTCTTCACCCTATTTGTGTGTGGCTTCAACTGTTTCCAACAACGTCTTTGTCAGGTCAGGGGATAATCTCATCATCCTCTCCTTCTGCGCTGGCAGCGCCAGAGCCTTCAATACCTTAAATTCTGCAGGAGTCAAAGTATAAACCTTCAACCCCCATTTCTCCTTAAGAGGCCCTTCTAATTGCCTCCACCATTCATTGTTTTCATCCAGACAAACCTTCCGCCCCCATAACTCAGCTTCTCGGGCCGCCTCCAGGACCTTTTTCTGAATCTCCCCGGGCATGCTATTGAATAGGTCTAAATTCATAATCAGCAAAAATTCAGGGAACCCTAAGTCAGTTCTCATCACATACTTAGCTCCCTCGTAAAGCTTTCTTACCACAAAGGTGGGAGGACCGGTCATACACCCATCTACAACGCCCTTCATAAGGGCATCATATTGTTCGGCAGAACTGATAACTGTGGGCCTCCCACCCAAGGCCTCAACCGCAGTGGCGCAGAGTTCTCCATAACTTCTTATCTTTGCTCCTTTCCAGTCAGCAGGGGTCCGGAGCTCTTTCTTTGCAATAACCTGAGCAGTGCCGTAATCAATACCACTTAGGAGTTTGCAATTGAGCTTTTTAAGTGCGCCATCCACGGCGGCCCTTACCTTTTTCTCATCTTCCCAGCGCCAATAGTGGTCATAGTCGTCAAAAATAAATGTATTGCCGGTGATTATCCCGAAACCAGCATTCCTCCCTGTCCAGAAATCCATATTGCATGTGCCTATTCCAAGGGCGCCCTTTGGAATCACTTCCACCAAATCCTTGTCCTTATAAAGTTGACCTGCAGGGTAAACAGAAACCAAGACCTGACCGCCTGTCTTTTCCTTAACCAGATCCCTGAACTTATAAGAAGTTTTCTCAATGGCCGTCCCAAGGGGCAGGGTACAAGCCAGATCTAACTTGAAGACCTTTGCCTGGGCCGCTCCGGGATAAGCCGAAGTAGCAACTAAAAAGAAGACTGCAATCACTAAACCGATGATAAGTTTACCGATAATACCCATTGTTCCTACCTCCTTTCTATCAATATACTGACCAAAAGTATTTGAAATTTCCTCCACAGAGACTCTTCGCTTTGAGACACTGATGCCATGACAACATTAAAGACCTGATCACCCCCTTTCTGCCGTTTTAAGTAAGGGACCAAAACGCTTAAATATTCCTGATAAAATCGACGATCTTCTTAAAAGAAGTTCCCACAGAAAATACACCAGCCACACCCACCTCTTTCAATTTCTCAACATCACCTGGAGGAATGACTCCCCCAACGGCCACGGGGATATTTCCTGCCCCGCTCTCCCTCAATTTTTTGACAAGCCTTTTTGTCAATTCCATGTGAACACCTGACAATATGCTCAGGCCGATGACATCCACATCCTCCTGAATGGCCGTATTCACAATCTGGTCAACGGTTTGTCTCAAGCCGGTATAGATCACTTCAAACCCTGCATCCCGAAGGGCTGTAGCCACAACCTTTGCCCCTCTGTCATGACCATCGAGTCCTGGCTTCGCAATTAAAATCCTTCTTGGTAATCTCTCTTTGTTATCCATTTTTCAATCCTCAAACGATCTCTTTGTATTCCCCGAAAACCTCTTTGAGGGCGTTGCATATCTCCCCCACGGTAGCGTATTCACAGACAGCGGAAAAGATGGGAACCATCAAATTGCTTTTTCCTGCTGCAACCCGGCGTATCTCGCCGAGGGCAAGGTCTACCAGCCTCTGATTTCTCTTTGCCTTTACCTCCTTAAGTCGGGATATCTGCTTCTTCCAAACAGACTTATCTGTGGGGTAAATTTGGATAGGGTATTCCTTTTCTTCGGAGACGAACTTATTGACTCCGACGATCACCTTCTCCCCATTCTGAATCTTCTTCTCCGATTCGTAGGCCCCTCGTGTAATCTCCCGCTGAATGGAACCATCCTCTATGCCTTTGAGGATTCCCCCTCTCTCTTCAATCTGCGCCATCACCCCTTGGACCTCTTCTTCAATCTTATTGGTCAGATACTCGAGGAAATAAGAGCCTCCCATCGGATCGGCCACTGCCGCTACGTCCGTCTCATAGAATATGATTTGTTGCGTTCTTAAGGCGGTCCTTTGTGCCTCCTCTGAGGGGATGGTATAGGCCTCATCGTAAGAGGTAACGTGAATCGCCTGACAACCAGCAAGGACCGCCACCAATGCCATGATCGTTCCTCGGACAATGTTATTCAACGGCTCTTTTGATGTAAATGCACTGCCTAAGCACCCGCTGAATAACCGCAGTTTCATCGACTCTTGATTATTGGCTCCAAACCTCTCTTTCATGATCTTTGCCCACAGGCGCCTCGCCGCCCTCAGTTTAGCTACCTCTTCAAAAAGATTCACCCCGCATCCAAAAAGGAAACTGAGCCTTGGCGCAAATTCGTCAACATTGATTCCCCTTTTCAAGGCCTCTTCAACATAGACGATCGCATCGGAGAGGCCGTAGGCAATCTCTTGAATGAGGTTGCAACCCGCCTCTCTCATATGATACCCGCAGATGCTGATCGTATTCATCCGTGGGACATTATCCTTACAATATTCGATGATATCTCCGATCAACCTGAGAGAGGGCCTTAAAGGAAAGATCTGCGTTCCTCTTGCCAGATATTCCTTCAGGATATCGTTCTGCAAGGTTCCTCCGATTTGCTTTGGGGAAACACCCTGTTTTTCAGCTACAGCGATATACATGGCCAGAATGATCGATGCTGTGGGGTTGATGGTGAAAGAGGTGGTAATCTTGTCTAAAGGAATGCCTTCAAAAATGATCTCCATGTCTTTCAAGGTATCCACTGCCACCCCAACTCTACCTACCTCATCTTCTACCAGTGGATTGTCCGAGTCGAACCCGATCTGGGTGGGAAGACCAAAAGCGACACTCAGGCCCATCTGCCCCTGGTTTAACAGAGACTTAAATAAAGTATTTGTTTCTTCCGGTGTCCCATATCCTGCGTACTGCCTCATCGTCCAGGGCCTTCCCCGGTACATGGAAGGATATACGCCTCTCAAGAAGGGAAAATCCCCTGGAAATCCGATATCCTTCAGATAATCCACATCCGAGAGATCGTCCATCGTATAGACTGTGTTGAGATCCATTCCCCAGGAGGTTTGGGCCGGAGAGAATTTCTTGTCCTGGAGGAACCGGGCGCTCCACCTTTTCTTTTTTTCTCTGATCTTTCTCAATTCATCCATTCTTCAACCTCCGTAATAACGGACCGGCTCTTGAATCTCAGGAACCCATCCCCTTCGGAGAAAACGATTCACTCAACTTGACGCCGTACTTTTCCTTCAACTCCACCTTTTTAATCTTTCCACTGCTCGTCATGGGAAGTTCACTCAGAAACTCGACGTAAGTTGGAAACTTAAACTTCGCCACCTTTCCTTGAAGAAACTGGAGGACCTCTTCTCGAGTAAGCTTTGCTCCCTGTTTGGGCAAAATGAACGCCTTCCCTGTCTCACCCCATTTATCATCAGGGACCCCGATGATGGCCACCTGCAATATCTCCGGGTGGGTGAGAAGGACTTTTTCTACCTCAGCCGGGTAGACATTTTCTCCACCGCTTCGGTACATGTCCTTTGCCCGGTCCACGATGTAAAAATATCCCTCTTCATCCCTGTATCCCAGATCACCTGTGTGAAGAATGCCGTCCACAATAGTCTGAGCAGTCAGTTCCGGGTTACCCAAATAACCCGTCATCACTGTCGGGCCCCTTGCCTCCATCTCACCAATCTGACCAGGGGGTAATTCATTTCCCCTTTCATTTCCTATAAAAACTTCGGTGAAAAAACCAGGCAATCCGATAGAACCTTTCTTCCTCAAAACGTCTTCTCTTGGCAGCACCATCATCAGGGAGTTCTCGGTCTGGCCATAAACCTGCTGCATGAAAAGCCCTCTTGCAGTAAGCTCGTCAATCATGCTTAAAGGGGTCTTTTCTCCCCCTCCCAAAACACACCTCACACTGCTTAAATCGACATGATCCAGCTTTCCAGTCTGGAAGATAATTCTCCACATGGCCGTTAGGGCAAAGATGATAGTTGCCCTGTATCTTTCGATATCCTCCACAAACTTCTCAGGATCAAACCTCTGCCTCATGACATAGGTGGCGCCCCGACATAAGGTGGGGGTTGCCGCACAAAAGATGCCGCCTGAATGAAACAGAGGCAGTTGAGTCAAGTAGAGATCATCCGCTCTCATATCGGTATAAAGGATCACCTGAAAGCATTTGAAGTAGGTCTGGAGGTGAGAGAGGACTGCCCCTTTTGGAACGCCCTCCACTCCGGAGGTGTATATGACTGCCAAAGGGTCGTCCCTGTCAATGGGCTTATCAGGCAGTGGTTCATCCGTAGGAAAGTATTTGATAATTTCATGATAATTTTCCGCCCAGTCAAATCTTTCGGCTACTCCGTGCTCACCACTTTTCACGGATACGAACTTCTCCACCCTTACCTTCGGCCGAACCGTATTGACGATCCCGGCTAAATCGTCATGAAATATGAGCATGCGTGATCCTGAGTGGTTAAGCTGATATTCGAGCTCAGGGCCCACAAGACGAAAATTGAGAGAGACGAAGACAATCCCAAGTTTGGCCGTAGCAAAGTATATCTCAAAGAATTCCGGGCAATTTCTAAGGAATACCGCGATGTGATCTCCCTTTCTGATCCCGGCCTCTTTCAAATAGTGGGCGAAACGATTGACGCCCTCATTCAATTCTTTATAGGTGATAGGGCGATCCTCATAGAGGATGGCTGGCTTGTTGGGTGTGAGAATAGATCTTTTCTTTGCGATATAACCAATATTCCACTGCATAATTTCCCCCTCATCCTAATTTTTCAACACCCTCCCGGATGAAATGAATAATTTCGTCAATATCCGTCTCAACGCCGAAGACCCCGTCAACACCCAGAGCCTTCAGTTTGGGAACATCCTCTTCTGGAATCGTCCCTCCAACGAGAATAAGCCTTTCTCCCAGACCCTGCCTCTCACTCTCAGCAGAGAACTTCCTCGTCAGATCAATATAGGCTCCAGAGAGGATGCTCATTCCTACCACATCCACATCCTCCTGTATCGCCGCCCTAACGATCTCTGGAATCCTCTGATGTAAACCCGTATAGATTACTTCCATCCCTGCATCGCGCAAACTGCGGACAATAAACTTTGCCCCCCGATCATGACCGTCGAGACCCGGCTTTGCGATCAAAACCCTGATTGCCTGCTTTTCCATCATCAAATCTTTCCAACTCGAGCTACATAATGGATTCGTAAAAAAGTCCGATTCAGCCCATTGTTGTCATTCCCGTGAAACTTGTCCTCGACAACGATCGGGGAACGGGAATCCAGTTTCTTTTTATAGTTCCCTGCTTTCGCAGGAGTGACAGATTGGTAGAATTTTTACGAGACTATTACATAACAGGTTCTCGAAACTCTCCGAAAACACCTCTCAAAGTGTTTACAATCTCCTCCACAGACCCATAGGCTTTTACTGTTTCAAGGAGGTAGGGCATCAGATTCTCCGTGCCCTTAGCCGCTCCCTCAAGCCTCTTCAGACAATAATGAACCTTCTCATTGTCCCGTTCTGCCTTCACTCTTTTTACCCTGGCGATCTGTTTTGAGATGGCCTCCCGATCAGGCTGATAGATCTGGAGTTTTTCCCTGGCTTGTGCGCTTTGAAACTTGTTGAGACCAACCACAACCTTCTCTCCAGACAGTTTCTTCTTTGTCTTCTCATAGGCGATCCTGGCCATCTCATTCTGAATGAACCCTCGTTCGATCAATTCCACCATCCTCCCCTTTTTCTCAAGTTCTTCCATATATTTTCTCACTTCGTTTTCGATCTTACTCGTAAGCCATTCGATGTAATAAGATCCACCCAATGGGTCTACAGTATTGGTGATTCCTGTCTCATAGGCCAGGATCTGCTGGGTGCGGAGGCCAAGGAGGGCCGATTTCTCGGTAGGGATCTCGTAGGCCTCATCGTAGGCCGGAGTAAAGAAGGATTGAACCCCACCCAAGATACCTGCCAGCGTCATCATGGTTAATCGGACGATATTGTTCTCCGGTTCCGCGTGGGTCAGCACATCTCCGCACCCTGCGGCATAGACTCTGAACATCATCGATCTGGGATCCTTAGCTTTAAACCTCTCCTTTATGATATGGGCCCAGAGTCTTCTTGAAGCTCTAAACTTGGCGATCTCTTCAAAGAGATTGAGTTGGGTGACAAAGAGGTAGCTCAGGCGAGGGGCGAATTCATCAATATCGATCCCACGGGCTAAAACAGCCTCGATATAGGTGATTCCGTTGAGCATCATGAATGCCACTTCTTGTATGAGACTCGCCCCTCCGCTCCTGAAGTGACCGCCCGAAATACTGATAGGATAAAACCTTGGCGCTTCCTTCATACAATATTCAATTGTGTCCACAATTAACCGCAGGGAAGGACGAGGTGGAAAAATATAGGTTCCTCTGGCGACATATTCTTTCAGGATGTCATTCTGAATGGTCCCGCCCACCTCAGTGAAAGGAACTCCCTGTTTTTCTGCAACGGCCAGGTACATGGCCAAGATGATAGAGGCGATTCCATTGATCGTGAAAGAGGTTGTCACCTTATGCAGAGGGATTCCCTCGAAAAGAATCTCCATATCCTTAAGTGTGGAGATCGCAACCCCTACCCGACCAACCTCTTCTTCAATCTCCGGATTATCTGAGTCAAAACCCATCTGGGTCGGGAGATCAAAAGCTACACTTAGACCCATATTTCCCTGGTCCATCAAAAACTTAAACCGCTTATTCGATTCCTCGGCTGTGGCGAAACCTGAGTACTGCCTCATCGTCCAGAGCCTGCCTCGATACATCGATGGGTAGATCCCGCGAGTAAATGGGGGCTCTCCGGGAAAACCGATGTCTTGGGGGTAATCTATCGAAGCAATGCTGTCAGGAGTGTAGAGTATATCTACATCCACATCCACTCCTGATAATTCCGCCTTTGCCGATCGATAGGGAGCTTGAGAGAGGCATTTCTCCCTCCAGCGATCTTTCTTCTTAGTGATCTTCTCCTTCATTTCCCGTATCTCCGTTATTGAGTCTGCATGAAGTTTACCCCGTTAGAAAAGACGGGGCTTTAACCCCGCCTTTTCAATAAGGAATTGAAATTCTATCTATATTATCCGCGCCATAAATGGCGGGATTTTCTAACGGAGTAAACTTCTTCATCTCAAAGCTCATTTCCCCAGATCGTTATGCCAATGACGCAGTTGGCCGGAAAACCCCCAAGATTGTGACTGAGACCGATTCGAGCATTTTTAATCTGTCTTTCCCCACATTTTCCCTGAACCTGTTTGTAAATCTCATAAATCATTCTCAACCCCGAGGCCCCAATGGGGTGTCCAAAACTCTTCAGTCCCCCATCGCTATTGGAAGGTAAACTTCCGTCGAGGTGATAGAAACCTGAATCCACATCCTCCTTTGCCCTTCCCCGAGGCGAGATTAAGAGATCTTCATAGATCACTAACTCCGTAATGGAGAAGCAATCGTGAACCTCCATCAGACTGATTTCTTCCCGTGGGTTTTTTATCCCTGCCTCCTGATACGCCCTGACCGCAGCCCGTACAGTTGTCTCTACATGGGTCCCATCCCATTTCTGATACCTGAATTCTTCCTCAGGACTCACTGCGATTTGGAGGGCCTTGACATAGATAGGGTCAGTACGGAATTCCTTCGCTCTATCCGCACGGACGATGATGGCCGCGGCAGACCCATCTGTAACTCCGCAGCAATCATAGAGCCCCAAAGGCCAGGCCACCATGGGAGCATTCAGGATCGTTTCTATGCTGACTTCCCTCTGAAGATGGGCCCTGGGGTTGCGAGCCCCATTGGAATGACTCTTTGCGGAAATCTTCGCCAGGGTTCTCTTCCCTTCTTCTGGACTCAGACCGTAACGATCAAAATATTTCGTTGCCATCATGGCAAACATTCCCGGAGCAGTCATATTCGGATAAATCAGTCGGTTGTAAATCCCTCTGAGCTGACTGAAGTCAGGCAACCCTCCATAGCCAATATCTTTCAGTTTCTCAACTCCTAAGGCCAATGCTATGTCACAGGCGCCTGAGGCCACCGCATAACAAGCAGCCCGAACCGCTTCGGTCCCACTGGCACAGAAATTTTCTGTCCGTGTTCCAGGTAAAAATGGTAGTTTTAAAGCTGCGGCCAAAGGAATAGCGCTCTTCCCTACATTGTTTTCAACAAAACAACTTGAAAACCAGGCGGCATCAATGTCCTTCTTTTCTATTCCCGCATCAGTGATCGCTTCTTCAAAGGCTTCGACCATTAATGACTCGGCGCTTCTGTCCCATAGCTCTCCAAATTTGGTGCAACCCATACCAATGATGG
Organism: Deltaproteobacteria bacterium CG03_land_8_20_14_0_80_45_14; assembly: GCA_002780715.1. GTDB lineage: Bacteria > Desulfobacterota > BSN033 > BSN033 > UBA1163 > UBA1163. The sequence continues at coordinate 5,808 of PEUO01000076.1, read as the reverse complement.
CCACCTTATTTTTTATCCCTTCAGCCATATCGATGCTCCTTATTCCCTCAACGGCATGGCCTTCCAGAAATAACCATAGAGACTACGGGCCCGATCCCGGTATTTTCTCCGGAAGGTCATCTCAACAGCCTGGCCAACCTTAAGCGTTTCAAGAGGACAATCGGTGATGTCGAACCAGTATCTTCCTCCACCTTCAAAGTCGACAATCCCATAGAGGGCAGGGGGATCTTCTGAAAAGGTCAAGTTGTCACCAGTATAAGTAAAAAGTTTGCCTTTTTTATCTGAGAAGGGGTAGTCTTCCATTTGATCAATGGCCCCGCAGTCCGGGTTGATGCAGATCCTCTCCTGAGGGAATTGGGGAGTTCCACAGGCTTTGCATTTGAAGCCGAAAAGCCCCAGGATCGACTTTCGCTCCCTCCAATGAAGAGATAAACTCGTCGGTGCGATCTCTTCCCCCCTTATTCCTATCTCTTTGGGTAAGACATCTCGAAAGGATAGGTACTTTTCATACCCCTTAAGCTCTTCTTTCTGAGACAATTGATTTTTAAGTTTTGACCTGTTTTTCAATTCTCTTATCTCCTCTGTCACCTGAAAAAGCAGGGCATCACCACCGCCTCCATAGCTGATGGTCAGGATTTTATCGCCTATCTTTGCCTCTTCAAGGGCGCCGATCAGCATGATGAATGGGTGGGCACAACCTGTATGACCCATCTCTTCAATGAGGGAACTCTGTATTTGTTCTGGTTTTAGTCCCAAGCTTTTGGCCATTTCTCCATGGTCCCTTGCTGAAAGAGGAGGGTATACAACTTTGGCAATATCCTGAAGGTGGAGTCCGTATTTCCTCAGAATAGAATGGAAGACCTCCATAATTGTTTTACTATATCCCTCTTCCCGGACCCACCTCTCCTCCCAACTCCGATTAAATTTATCCCCCTCGATTCGGCGATGGTCAGGGAAGTCGTATGAGAGGGAGTAATGGCCTTCGAATGTGGCTATAATTCTTTCATTCCCTATGATAATGGCAGCAGCCCCATCCCCGCAGAGCGCCTCCTGATTTCCGCCAGGCTTGCCAATCCTGCAATCTGTTGCACAGACAAGGGTGGTCTGTGAACCGGCTTCATTGAGTGCAGAGATGAGAGCGGATGTGCCTGCTTTGAGGGGGCCGGAGTACTCAGATGTCCTTACATCCGAAGAGAGATTCAGGGCCTCATTCAAGATGGCTGCATTTCCCCTCTCTTTATAGGGTAGGGTTGTTGAAGCAAGATAGAGGGCATCGATCTTTGCCCTGTCCATGTCTGTAAAAGAGTCCCTCCCTGCGGCCACTGCCATGGTGAGGCTGTCTTCATCGTAGTTTGCTATGGCTTTCTCCCCTCTGGCCATTCCTTTAATTCCGGGATTAAACCACCCCATGGCCTGAAATAAGGTCTCTCTCTTTAAGCGGTAACGGGGTAGGTAAAGACCACAAGCGGATATTCCAACCATGCCTCCTCCTTAACCCTGTTCAATAAGCAAAAACGACATCCTTATGGTGAACAAAGATCTAATAAAGAGCCGATGTCCTTCAATTCTTCCAAAATCTTTATTTTCTGGATTAATTTTTCTATTTTATTCCTTGGTAAAACACCCATTGTGATACTTCTAAATTTCTCCGCTAGTTCATCATAGGAAAGTGGGTTCTGTGGATCCCCTTTGGGGAATACGGTGGACTCCTTGTATTCGGTTCCGTCCTTCATCCGGACAGAGCCCCTGGCGCCAAGATAGAGGTCATCATCTTCTACTGGAATGGCTTTCACCTTCTTCATCAACTTCACCATCTGAGGATCCTTTACTCTTTCATCGGTAAATTTATCGATACCCGCTTCTCCTTCTTTCAAAGCCAAAGCGGCACAGTAGTAAATACTAAACTTTCCTTCAAGGCCGGTCTTCGGCTCGATCTTTCCTGCAGCGTCCAGGGCGCCTCTGTTCACCTCTATCTTGATCTCCTCAACATCATTCACATCTACCTTCGCCTTCTTTCTTACCTCTCTCATCAGATCGATCGTGGAGTGGGTAAACCCGCATGAGGCATAGGGTTTGAAGCTAATCTCTCGGAGATGATAGGTTTTGCCCAAATTGGCCACTACCTTTTCAGAACCCGCACCATCTGAAAAGATATCCAAAAAACCTTGTTTCCCTTCGATCATCTCCTTGGAACTGGTAAAACCCTTTTCTGCCAGAAGGGCGGACAGAAGCCCATCCATAGAAGCCTTGCCTGCATGGAAAGGTTTACACATTGTACCAAATACCTGCCGAACGCCTCCAGCCTGTGTCCCTGCAATCCCAAAAGCATTGACCAGTTGTTCTGCATTTAGATTTAATAATTTGCCAATCCCTGCTGTTGCACCGAAATGGCCCAGAGTCGAAGTGGCATGCCAGCCCCGGTCATAATGGATTCTTCCTGCGGCGTAGCCCAGTCTTACAAATACATCAAAGGCCATTACCAGGGCGGTAATCAACTCCTTACCGCTCAGTCTTTTCCATTCAACTACTGCTAATATGCCTGGAAGAAGGGTCGCCGTGGGATGCGCAAGGACAGGGCCATGATAATCATCCAGGTCTAACGCATGAGAAACCGCGCCATTGATCAGACTGGCTTTTAGAATATCCGTCTTCAAACCCTTTCCGATTAAAGTCGCCTGAGAGAGACTGTGACCACCATCGACCTCTTCTAAAAAATTAAGTAAGATTGCGGCTATCTTTTCTCTCGATCCTGCGAGGGTGACACCAAGCCAATCGAGGAAGAGAAGCTTGCTTTGTTCAATTACATTCTCGGGAATATCCTTATAAGAAGTCTGATAAATAAATTTGGCCAGCTTTCGGGTTATCATTGGATCAACCTCCCACAAATTTTTATTTATCCGATGGCTTACGATACTCCACCAGTTCGATTAGGATACCGTAGGTATCCTTGGGATGTAAGAATGCAACGAGTGACTCATGGGCTCCTTCTCTTGGCTTCTCGTCTAAGGTTCTGATCCCTTGGGAACGGAAGGTCTCCAAAGCGGATTGGATATCTTCTACTTCAAAGGCAATGTGATGAACCCCTTCTCCTCTCTTTTCGATAAATTTTGCTATGACTCCGTCGGGTGAGAGGTCCTGGATTAGCTCTATGGGAGTCTCTCTGGTAGGTAAGAATGCCGCATGAAAGCCCCTCAATTTTACTTGATAATCTGTATCGAAACCAAATCTCTCTTCAAAATAGACTATTGCCGATTCTACATCTTTTACAGCAATACCAATATGGTCTATTTTTTTAATCATATTTAGAAATCTTGCAATTTTTATTCCGATTTTTTATTCTAACTTTCTATTTGAAATTATTGATTTATTTTTGAGAACCCATTTTTAAAGAAACATTATACGTAATCATTGTTGATACAAAAATGGGTGGATTCACTTAAATACTTGAAAATAAAGTAAATTATTATGTAAAAATTTTTTACATGAAAAAAATATTTACATTTATGGTAAATTTTTATAAAATGATTGTTTAAAATATTTGAAAGGAGGGGGGCTATATGAAAATCAAAAAATTAAGCAAATTATTTCTTGAGGCAATCGTCAACAATTCCTTTGTTGGTACAACTATTATTGATAAAGATGGGTACATCATTTTCAGGAATAAAATAAGCGAAGAAATTTCTGGAATTAAAAATGATGATGTCTTAGGAAAACATTTCTCGGTCATTCCGGGTAAAGGTGAATTGTTAGAGGTTTTAAAGACGGGTATCCCCAAGTTTGGTGTTCTTTATAAAACAATAAAGAGCACCAATGCCGTAATCCATCGATTTCCTCTTTATGATAATCACCACGAGATATTGGGGGCTATGACGATTGTCACATTCAAAGACGCCATGGAAATGGAAGAGATTTTAGAAAAATATAACATTGTCAAAGGTAAATTGGAGTCCTATCAGCAAGAATTGAGGAATTTACGATCTGCAAAATATAGTTTAGATAGTATTATCGGAGAGAGTGATAAGATTCTCTATACTAAAAAACTGATCATAAATTGTGCCAGAGTTAACTCCCCTGTTTTGATAACCGGGGATACGGGGACCGGAAAAGAATTGTGCGCCCACGCCATTCACATGGCCAGCGAAAGGAGGAATGGCCCTTTTGTCAAAATCAACTGTGCCTCAATCCCCCACGATCTTTTTGAAAGTGAGCTCTTTGGATATGAGCCAGGCGCTTTTACAAGCGCTAAAACACAGAAATTGGGGAAGTTTGAACTGGCAAACCATGGAACCATATTTTTAGATGAAATATCGTGTTTGCCGTTCGAAATGCAATCAAAATTGCTGAGGGTCTTACAGGATAATGAGATCGAAAGGATAGGTGGAAATAAAGTCATAAAGATCAATTTTAGGTTGATCACAGCGACGAACAAAGATCTCGGTTTACTGGTAAGAGTGAATAACTTCCGTGAGGACTTGTATTATCGCATAGGGGTATTTAATTTGAACATTCCGTCTTTAAGGGAAAGGAAAGAGGATATGCCTCCTCTGTGTGATCATTTTATCAAATCCTTTAATGAAGAATTTGGTTTAAGAATTTTAGGAATAGATGAAGAGGTAATGAATATATTCGATAATTGGCATTGGCCTGGCAATGTGAGGGAGTTAAAAAATGTCATCGAAAGGGCTGTTAACTTTGCAGATTCAGGGATGATTCGGGTTGAAAATCTCCCAGATTACCTTTCAGACAATCCAAAATTAAAAAACCCCATTTCTGAAAACAATCTATCCATAAACCTTCTGAAAGAAGCCAAAAATGGGTTAGAAAGAAGATTATTGGAATCAACTCTTATTGAATTAAACTGGAATAAATCAAAGTCTGCAAGACAAATAGGAATCTCCCGCCCCTTATTGTATGCATTAATAAAGAAGTATGGCTTAAAGGGATAAGCAGAACCGGATACTCCGAGACTGCAGGATGAGAACTATTTCTACCTAACTCTACCTCCTCTCTTCAGGTTCTCATGGTGTTTGGGCCTTGGCTTTTAAGGCCACGTTTCCTTTCATTCTTATTTCTTCTATCACCTGGTTCATCACTTGAAAGAACAACTCCCTGCCTTTGAGGATGGTTCGACGTTGCATCCTTTCTTCAATCCATCGATCTAAAGAATCGAATGCCCCCTCTTCGGAAACTATCTTCCTCTCCCTCCATATCCCGAGGAGTCGCATCCCACGGTCCAGTTCCGTATCGCGAGCGAGATCAAAGTCTATCCATTGCCCATCCAAGAGGACTTGCAGGATAATATGGTCACGGTCAGGGGGCAGCGAAAGAATAGCTTCTTTTAACCTTTCCTTTTCCCCCAATGAAAGATACGAATATTCACATTCCTCCAATTGACGCATTGCAAAGTCGAAAAGTCCTCCCTCTCCCAGTATCTTCATCACCTTGAACCGAGTAGAGATGCCCACCGCGAGGTGAATCTCTGCTGCTAAAAGCGCCTTCCCAGCACACATCCCTCGTCCTTTCTTCAAAACCTTGATAGGCTTTACATTCCACTCGTCAAGACAGTAGGGGATGTTATCGCGAACGAAATTATTGATATTTTCAGACAACTCATGTTCGGAGAGCGCTCCACGGGCCAGTTCTTTCGCCTTCTCTTTGATAATGAGATTCACCTCTTCCATTCTTATCAATTTAAAAGGTAAATAGATCGATCCCACCCCCCACCATCAACACCTGCCCCGTGATGTATTTGGCCTCCTCTGAAACCAAAAAAGCGATGGCCTGGGCCACATCCATAGGCTCTCCGGG
>PEUO01000200.1:10126-17160 GCA_002780715.1 Deltaproteobacteria bacterium CG03_land_8_20_14_0_80_45_14 | reverse complement strand
CCAAATACGATTGAAGAAGCGATCGAGCTTCTGTGGCAGGCTGGGGGGAAAGCAAAGATCATTGCTGGAGGGACGGATCTGGTGATCGGCCTCCGGAACGGAGATCTGAGCCCTCAGTTCATTGTTGACATCACCAGAATAGAGGACCTTCGGAAGATTGAAGAAAAAAATGGAATGGTTTCAATCGGTGCCGCAATCACCCATTCTGAAATTGCTTCGTCTTCCTTGGTGAAAAAATATGGGAAAGTTTTATCCGATGCCGCTTCAGAAATTGGTTCTCCCCAGATTAGAAACATGGGGACCATTGGAGGAAATATCATCAATGCCTCTCCAGCAGCAGATACCATTCCTCCTCTGATGGTATTGAATGCCATGGGAAGGGTGGTGTCCAAGGAGGGAGAAAGGGAAGTTCCACTGGATCAACTGTTTAAAGGTCCCTATGAAACCAACTTAAAGCCCCATGAACTTCTGGTTCAAATTACATTTCAAAAACTTCCTCCTGAAACCAAAAGCAGTTTTGTCCGGCTGGCCAGAAGGAATGCTATGGCGATAGCCAGGATGAATGTGGCCATCATCCTTCAGATTGGAAAAAACAGAATAGAAGATGTTCGCATCGCTGTGGGATCTGTAACTCCGACCCCTCAAAGGATGTCAGAGGCAGAGACCTTTTTAAAAGGAAAGTTGCCTGATCAAAGGTCTTTGCAAAAAGCTTCCCTCAAGGTTTCTGAGGCAATGATCAAGCGAAGCGGGATTCGGGCTTCAACCGCCTATAAAAGGCCGGTGGTAGAGGCTTTATTCATGAGAGCGATGAGAAAGGCCCTGGAAGGCTGATCATGAAACAAGTCGGGATTGAGATCCCCAAGGTGGATGTTATAGAAAAAGCTCTGGGCGAGGCAAAGTATGGTGCGGATTTACCTTTTAGAGGGCCCCTTCACCTCAAAGTCCTCCGCAGTCCAAAACCTCATGCCAAAATTGTAAGAATCGAAATGGATGAAGCCCTAAGAGTTCCAGGTGTGGAGGGGGTCTTCACAGCAAAAGATATTCCTGGAAAGAATCTGGTCGGAACCATTAACAAAGATCAACCCATTCTGGCTTCGGGTCGGGTGAGGTATATTGGTGATCCAGTTGCATTGATCGCCGCAAAAACAGAAGAGGTTGCCGAAGAGGCCGTAAAAAAACTGGTTGTGGTCTATGAAGATCTTCCTTCCGTTTTCCATCCGGAAGAGGCCCTCCAACCTTATGCCCCTTTGATTCACGAAAAGGGAAACTTACTCCTGGAATTTCATGTGATCAAGGGTGATGTTCAGAGAGGATTTAAAGAGGCGGAGGTCATCGTTGAAGAAACCTATACAACCACATGGGTTGACCATGCCTATTTGGAACCCGATGCGGGGATTTCCTATCTGGATGAAGAAGGAAGAATTACAGTCGTCTGCCCGACGCAGAATGTTCATTACGATCAGAAGGAGATGGCTTCTGCTCTTTCCTTGCCATTGGATCAGGTAAGGGTCATCCAATGTGCGACCGGGGGAGGGTTTGGAGGAAGGCTGGACATCACGGTCCAGTGTTTGCTGGCATTGGCTGTTTTCCATCTCAAAAAGCCTGTGAAAATTATTTACTCCCGAGAGGAAGTTTTTCAGGTTACATCCAAACGTCACCCTTTAAGAATTCGATATAAAAGTGGTGCGAAGAAAGATGGAACGCTCACCGCCGTGGAAGTGGACATTTTAGGAGATACAGGCGCCTATGCTTCATATGGTGCAACCGTAGCCATTCGATCTGCTGTCCATGCTACCGGACCCTACCAGGTTCCCAACGTGAAGGTGAGGAGCCGCATGGTCTATACCAACAATCCCTGGTCTGGCGCCATGCGGGGATTTGGAGTTCCTCAAATGGCTTTTGCTCACGAATCTCAGATGGATCTCCTCGCCCAAGCTTTGAAGATGGATCCCATCGAGATTCGCCTTAAAAATTCTCTTCGGGTAGGTTCTGAGACAGCGACCGGTCAAACCTTGATGGCCAGTGTTGGAATAGGGGAGACGTTGAAAAAAGTGAAGGAATGGAGAGATCGTGGGGCCATCTCCAAAAACGATTCAAAAAAACCATTTATCAAGAAAGGGATTGGGATTGGGTCGATGTGGTATGGAATTGGCAATACCGGGATCGCCAACCCTTCCACGGCGCAGATGGAGATCGGTCCAAATGGGGAGATTCGACTTTTCACAGGGGTAGCTGATATTGGCCAGGGTTCTGATACGATCCTTCTTCAGATTGCTTCTGAGGGGATAGGGATTTCTTTAAAAGAGATCCGTCTGATTCGAGCGGATACAGCCCTGACCACGGATGCTGGCGCTACCTCAGCCAGTCGCCAGACTTATATCTCCGGGAATGCCATTCTTAGTGCAATCAAAAATTTGAAACAGGAGGCCATCAAGGAAGCAAGTCAACTATTAAACCTCGATGAAAAGGATCTCTTCTTTGAAGAAGGAAAAGTCAAATCGAGGACCTGTTTGACAACCTCCATTCCAATTAAAGAAGTGGCAAAGAGATGTGGAAAAATATTAAAGGGGGAAGGACGTTTCGATCCGGAGACAACCCGGCTCGATCCCGAGACCGGGCAAGGGGCTCCTTATGCCACTTATGCCTTTGCCACCCACCTGGCAGAAGTGGAGGTGGATACAGAAACGGGAAAGGTGAAGGTCAATCGGGTGATCGCCAGTCACGATGTCGGGAAGGCCATCCACCCAATGAATGTGATTGGCCAGATCATGGGGGGGGTAGCCATGGGGACGGGATTTGCTTTAATGGAAGAATTCGTTCCGGGAGAGACAACCTCTTTCGTCAATTATCTCATCCCGACATCAAAGGATATTCCAGAGGTCATTCCTATCATTGTTGAAGAGGAGGAGCCCACTGGTCCATTTGGAGCGAAAGGTGTTGGAGAGCCAGCTCTCATCCCATCTGCGCCAGCGATTTTGAATGCCATTGCAGATGCCATTGGGCAGAGAATTTATCATCTTCCAGCAAACTTAGAAAGAGTGTTGGAAGCCGTTCAAAAAAGACAATCAATTACCAATGATCAATGAACAAGGATCAATGACCATTGACAATTTACCATTGATCATTAAATTTTTTCGCTATGCTCTATGCGCTATGCGCTTTGCGATTTTTATGAAAGGGGAGGTTCGAAATGGCTAAACTGATGATCAAGAATATTGGCGCCTTGGTTTCAGGGAATATTTCTAATCCCGTCTTGAATGCGGATACCCTTATGATAGAGGGAGGATTGATTCAAGCCGTCGGCAAGGAGAAGAGCCTTGACTCCAGAGGAGTAGACCAGGTGATGGATATTGGAGGAATGACCATTACCCCCGGGCTCATTGATTCGCACTGCCATCCTGTTCTCGGAGATTTTACACCCAGGCAAAAGATGCTGGACTTTATTGAATCTTCGCTCCACGGAGGAGTCACCACCCTTATCTCAGCAGGGGAGGTTCATCTTGCTGGAAGGCCGAAGGATGTTGCAGGAACGAAGGCCCTGGCGATCCTTGCTGCTAAGTCATTTGCCAGTGCCAGACCTGCAGGTGTAAAGGTATTGGGTGGAGGCCTTATTCTTGAGCCTGGTTTGCAGGAGAAAGATTTTGAGGAATTGGCAAGAGAAGGCGTGAAGGTGGTAGGGGAAATCGGCTTGGGGGGGGTGAAGAGGCCCAAAGATGCAGCGCCCATGGTCAAATGGGCGAAGAAATATGGGATGGTGGTGATGATGCATACCGGCGGAACTTCCATTCCCGGAAGCACAACCGTTCCTGCTGATGATGTGATCGCTACCGATCCGGATATCGTTTCCCATATTAATGGAGGTCCCACGGCTATCTCTCTTCTGGAAGCAGAAAAATTGATTCGAAAAACATCTCTTATTCTGGAAATTGTCCATTGTGGAAATTCAAAGATGATTGTGGATGTGATGAAGATTGTGAAAGAGGCGAAGGCATACCCAAGAATCATCATCGGGAATGACGCTCCCTCTGGGACGGGTGTGATCCCTCTCGGAATTCTCAGGGTGATCAACTTTTTAGCTTCCCTCTGTGGTGTGAAAGCAGAAGAAGCCATTGCCATGGCCACCGGCAACACAGCAAAAGTTTACAAGTTGAATAGAGGAGTCATTGAAGTGGGAAAGGAAGCTGACCTGGTAATCATGGATGCACCCATGGGATCGGTTGGCAAAGATGCCCTCTCGGCCATTGAAGCAGGTGATATCCCAGGAATTGCCGGAGTGCTGATTGATGGTGTGATGAAGATTGGAGTAAGCAGAAATACTCCACCCCCCAATGGAAAAATCGTAAGTAGTAAGCCTCAATAAAATGGGTTCTAGGGGGCAAGGGTTTAAGGGGTCGAGTTAGGCATTTTTTAACCTTAAAAATTTTCTCATAACTTGAACCCACGAACCCTCGAATCCTTGACCCCACAAGGATTTAGCCTATGATTGTTGATTGGGAAACCTGTGTCGGATGTGGCTTGTGTATAGAGGTTTGTCCTCTCCAGGCCATTTCCATGGCGCCGGAAAAGAAAGCCTCTATTTCTGAAATCTGCGTGGATTGCCAGGCTTGCACCAAAGTTTGCCCAAAGGAGGCAATCGGGCCTTCGCCAGAACCGAGAGAGGAGGGCGTTAAATGTCCATCGTGCCCGATCTCCTGCACTATCAAGGTTGGGAACACAGGAGCCTGTCAACGATTCGTCAATCGAGAGGGAGAGCTAATTCGTAACATTCCACTCCAGAGTTATGAAGATGTTAAGGAGATCGTCGGTGAAGATCATGAGGAGGTCATTCGTAGACCGTTGATTACAGGCATTGGAGCTGGAACCACTTACCCCGATGCCAAACCTGCTCCATATATTGTCCAATCTCGGTTGAAGGGGATTGATGTGGTTACAGTCGTCACAGAGGCGCCGTTAAGTTATAGTGGCATCAAAGTGAAAGTCGATACAGATCTGCATATGGGCAATGAGGGCGCCCCTGTCCTGATAGGAAAAAAGAAGGTTGGACATCTCTGCACAGAGGAATATGGGTCTAAAATTCTTTCCTTGGGAGGAGTTAATCTCTTAACTGGGAAAGACGGCATCGCTGTAGCTAAACTAATTGTTGACATTGCCAATCAAAAAGAAATCCGTCTTAAAGTAGAGGATGGCGCTGAAATGGTTCTTCAGGTGGGGAAAGCTCCTGTCATTGATGGTGAGACGGGAAAGAGGATGAGAGTGGGTTGTGGCAGCGCCTCCATGGGTCTTTTCGGTAGATATTTTTTAGGCGCTGCAGATGAGGTGATTGTCCTCGATGCTCATCTGATCGGGCAATTCACAGAGCATGCCGCAGGAAGAGAGCTGGGTGCAAAATATAGTGGCATACGATTGAAAGCGAGGCGATCTACCCCCGGCAGATATTTTGGAGAGCATGGTCGGGGTTGGGGAGGAACACCCATTGAGGATCCCCTTGAGATTATAGAAGGGTTTAACATAAAGATTACGAAACCAGGGATGACTGTCCTGATCACCGAGACGACGGCTGAAAGAGCAGCCATGTTTCGTCTGGGAAAGGATAGGAAGTTTACCCAGATTGAATTGAGTCCGAAAGCGAAAATGGCAGTGGAGATGATTGCCTCTAACTGTCAGCCATCAAGAGTTTCAGCGGTTTTTATTGGTGGGTCGGGTGGGAGTGCAAGGGCAGGGGTTACGAAGATACCCGTTAAACTCAACCAAGCCATTCATCAAAACCGGGCGAAGTTGACCGTGGGCGGAGCGCCAGCCTATATCCTTCCAGGCGGAGGAATCACTTTCTTGGTAGATGTCGAGAAGGTGATGGTCAGAGCTTTTACCTATGTTCCCACTCCAGCGACTGTTGTTCCTCTTGAATATACAATGCGTTTGAAAGAATATTTGGAGATAGGGGGTCATAAAGAGAAGATCCGAAAACTGAAAGATGTCCTGAAGGGGATAAGGAGGGATTTTTAAAAGTGTATTCCAACAGTTGTTGTGGTTTGGCAGATATGAGTATCCAGTCGGCCGAGAAAATATACACACATAATCCTATTCAAACTTTATCCAACGGCACCGTTCTCGTTGACTACGGCCCGATGCGGATGTTCATCAGCGTCTTCGAGAAGGGAAAACCTCTTGTCACATTAGCGAAAGAGGGGGCGCATCTGGCGATGAGGGTCCTTGAGGACTTAGCAAAATTTCTTCCTCTAATCAAAAGGAAATCAAAGGAGTTGGAAATTGAGGATACCTTCCCCGAGATTGTTCGAAGAATGATTGAAGCGACAAAGAAGATGGAGGAACCAGATTTAACTCCTCTTGCTGCAGTGGCTGGAACAGCCTCTGATATGGTTGCTGATTTTATATTCGGCCGGGGTGGAACAAAAATCATCGTGGATAATGGAGGAGATATTGCCATTCGATTGAGAGAAGGGGAAGTGGCAAGAGTAGGAGTAAAAATGGAGATCGATGCAAAACAACCTACTTATCTCATTTCAATTGATCCCACCATGGGGATAGGTGGAGTGGCAACCAGTGGACTCGGAGGAAGGAGTTTTACCAAGGGGATAGCTTCGGCGGCAACGGCCCTCTCTCAGACGGCGGCCTTCTCCGATGCGGCAGCCACGGTTATTGGAAACTTCACCAATGTCGAAAACCCAAATATCGTGAGGTCTCTGGCAGAAAAGATCTACCCGGATACCGATATCGCTGGAGAATGGGTCACCATCAAAGTTGGAAAATTATCTCAGGAAAAGATTGAAGAGGCGTTGAATAAGGGTCTGTTAAAGGCCTACTCGATCTGCCAGAAGGGATTGATAAAAGGCGCACTCGTTGCCTTACAAGGGAACGTGGTCTGGACAGATTCTTTAGATTCTTTGTTAACGAAATTATAGCTTTTCGCTATGCGCTTTGCGCTATGCTCCATGCGATTTGTTTCATTAATTCATCGGAGGTGAAAACATGGAAGTCAGAAAATATGTAACCATCGTAGAGGAGACGGCGATCGA